>NZ_JBHMDN010000030.1:0-59361 GCF_042431195.1 Cohnella cellulosilytica | reverse complement strand
TCGACAAGTTACAGCGTGAACTAAGGAACCGCCGTATACCGAACGGTACGTACGGTGGTGTGGAAGGTCGGCTACTCAACTAATGGGTAGCCTCCTATCCGATTCGTTGTGAATGCGAGCGGTCGGACCGATGGATCTTCACGCTAAGAACGATTCCGATCGCGATCATGCTGAGCAACAGGGAGCTGCCTCCGTAGCTGATGAAGGGCAGAGATATTCCCGTCAGAGGAAGCAAGCCGATGTGCATGCCGATATTAACGAAGATCTGAAACGTGAACATGCTGGCGATCCCGACGACGACGTACGCGCCGGCGTCCTTGCGGTTATCCATCGCAATGAGCACCATGCGATAGACAAGCAGAAAAAACAGCATCAGCAGCAGCGCGGAGCCTATGAACCCATATCTCTCTCCGACGATGACGTAGATGGAATCGGAATAAACATAGGGAATGAAGCCTTGGCTTGAAAAAAAACCGGAGCCCCCGAGCATTCCTCCTCCTCCGATCGCCGTGAGGGCGTTCATGGCGTGCCAGGATTTGTCGGGATCGCTGGCCGGATCGAGGAACGCTTGAATTCGCGCCAACTGGTGCGGTTGAATGAAGCGGGCCAGCTCGTCGTAATGCGCGTTGAACATCCACAGAAGTCCGACGACGACGGAAACCGAGGCGACGACCAGAGAAAGCATAAGTCCGTAGCCGATATTCCCAATCCATAACATGCCAAGCAAAATACCCGCAAAGACAAGGGCCGTGCCCAGATCGGGCTGCTTATAGACGAAAAAGAACGGGATCAGGAATACGATGCCGATCGGCAGCAGGTCTTTCATTATCCTGAGCTTCTCTCCGCCGCGCCGCTGCAGCAGATGCGCGATGAGCAGGATCGTAGACAGCTTGGCCAATTCGGAGGGCTGGAACTGGATCGGGCCAATGCTCAGCCACCGCGCCGCTCCATTCAAATTTTCGCCGAACAGCTGGACCGATAAGAGCAGCAAAATTCCGATGCCGTACAGCGCATACGCGAAATAACCCGTAAGCAGCCGATAATTGAAAAGAGCCACGATCAGCATCGGCAAGAGAAAGACGGCGGCATACGCCATATTGCTTCTGTGCAAGCCTTCCAGATTCGTTCCGTGGGTCGCTTCGTAGATCGCCAGAGTTCCGACCGTGATCAATCCAAACATCAAGAGCAATAAAGCCCCATCCAGCTTGCGTAATTTTTCGATAATAATCATTGTAGACCTCGGTTTTGGTATTTTCGCTCACGCCGGTCGAATGAATTTTCCCGAACCGAGAAATTTCACGCAGTTGCTTCTTTGCCGCAAGTATATTCAGTGTAACACTCCTTCATGGGGCAGAAAAAGGAGATTGGCGATTTCGCTTAATTTCTTTTGGCTCCGGAGAGGATTTATGCTATAATATCTCTTGCTGTGGCCCCGTAGCTCAGTGGATAGAGCGACGGTTTCCTAAACCGCAGGTCGGACGTTCGAGTCGTCTCGGGGCCGCCATAGCACAAGTCGAAAACCCTTGATCGTTTAGGGGTTTTTTCTTTTTGTTCAGGATACACGGAGCGTTCGTATTGCGGAGCTTGTCAAAATCGGCGGAATCCTCTACACTGTTATGCAAACGTTAATTCTAACTCGGGAAGAGGTTAAACGATGTCGGTCACCATTAAGGACATTGCCGCGGAGCTGGGGATCTCCGCTACGACGGTATCGCGTTCGCTCAAGGACGATGCGCGTATATCCAAGGAGGTCCGGGAAAAGGTAAAGAAGCTGGCGAGGAAAATGGGGTATCGGCCGAACCTGATGGCCAAGAGCCTGGTCAGCAATCGCACCTTTACGATAGGGTTTCTGGTCGATAATCTGTCCTGGTCGTTCTTCAGCGAATTGGCCGAGAATATCCAGAATGCCGCGGAGAGTCAGGGCTATTCCGTATTAATTTACAGCAGCCAGAAGAATGCCGAACGGGAGCGCGCCGGATGCGAGAGCTTCCTGTCCCGAGGCATCGACGGTCTGCTTGTCTATGCGACGGAAGCCGCCGCGAACGAGCCATTCTACGACGAGCTGGCCCAGATGGAGATTCCCGTCGTCTTCTTTAATCATTTCAGCCATATGAACGTCAACTGCGTGACGACGGACGATTACGACGGAGCCCGCAAAGCGATGCGTCATCTGCGGGAGCTGGGGCACGAAAGGATCGGCTATATCGGCTCCAAGGAAGACAGCTCGATCAAGCGCCAGCGGCTGGGAGCGTATCGGGATTCGGTTGCGGAATACGGGCTGTCCGATCCGGCGCGTTGGACCGCCTTGGAGGAGGACGATCCGCTCTACGGTTACCGTGTGGCGAAGGCCTGGTTCGGCGAAGCGTCCGCGGACAAGCCGACCGCGCTGTTCGCGCAGAATGATATGCTCGCGTTCGGCGCGTGCCGGGCGATCGCCGAGCTCGGATTGCGGATTCCGGAGGACGTATCGGTGATCGGATACGACGATCTGGACGTATGCAGGTTCCTGCATCCCCCGCTGACAACGGTGAAAATACCGCTCAGGCAGCTTGCGGACTCGGCCATGCGGTTTCTGGTCGAGCAGATCGGCTCGGAGAAAAAGGGGGACGAGGTGCGTCTGAAGACGACGTTCAGCCCCAATCTGATCGTTCGCCAATCCACCGGTCCGGCCGAATCCGGCCACAGCGGATAGATCAATAAACGTTATGTTCGAACAAGCCAAGGCGCGGGTGCGAGATCATCTGCGCTTTTTCCTTTATTCGGGCAGTTCAAAAAAAGCAATTGACAGAATCGCAGGGGATCGCATATATTATTTATGCGAACGTTCGCATTAATGAATACAAGATATGACAGCGCTATAATTGTTTTATTTGAGTTAACGTTACAATGAACGGAGATGAGACTTGAATGAGCCAGGAGAGCCTACGTGTAGCCGTTCTCGGCTTGCACAATCATTACCACATCTACCCGATGGCCCATTACATTGCGCAAGGAGCGGTTCCCGGTCTCAAGTGGGCGGGTGTCTACGACGAGCGGACCGGGCAGGCGCAGCGGTTCGCGGAACAGTACGGCCTGACGCGGGCGTATTCGTCGAAAGAGGAGCTGTTCGCGGATCCGGAAGTGGACGCGGTACTGGTAATGAGCGATACGGGAGCGCACGAGGAAGACGTGCTGGCCTGCGCGGCGCACGGGAAGCCGATTTTGCTCGACAAGCCGATCTCGATCACGGTCGCTCAGGCGGAGCGGATGGTGAAGGCGGCGGAGGAGGCCAACGTTCCATTCATGATGGCCTATTTGATCCGCTACTTGCCGCCATATGTTAAAGCCCGCCGGTTGATCGAACAGGGCGTTATCGGCAGGCCGCTGACGATGAAGATTTCGATCCGCTGTCCGCTCGGTTTCATTACCGATTCCCCGGACACAAAGGAACCGGGCTGGTACGTGGATCCGAAGAGAGGCGGTTACGGCGGATTCAACGATCACGGCATTCACTACACCGACATTATGCGGTATTTGCTCGGCAGCGAGCCGACCAGCGTATTCGGGCAAGTAGCCAAGCTGAAGCACCGGGAGCTGGAAGTCGACGATTACGGCGTCTGCGTCGTCAACATGGACGGAGGAGAGATCGTCACGATCGAGAGCACCTGGCACGCGCCGGGCTGGTACGCTCCGGCGACGAGCCAGGAGGAGTGCCTGATCGTCGGAACGGAAGGCGAAATCCACATTCACTATCAGAAGAGCCCGCAGATGGAGGTATCCGGGGTCGGCATCGACGGACGGGAGTACTACGACTGGCAAGGCGACGATCGCTACGAGATTTGCTATAAGGAATGCTTGGCTGAATTCGCCGAAGTCGTGCGCGGAGCCAGGACGGTAACGGTCGGCGGCTCGGACGGGCTCAAGGCGCTCAGGGTAATCGAAGGCGCGTATCGTTCGTCGGAATCCGGGCGGATTGTTCAACTCGGTTAATCGGAAGGAGAAGATCAACATGAACGAAGCGCGTATCGGCGTGATCGGCGCGGGAAGGATTTCCCACGTCATGGCCGCGGCTCATGCGCAGGTACCCGAGTCCAGGCTTGTCGGCGTGTTCGACGTCGTCAGAGGAGCTTCGGAACGTCTGGCGGAGAAATTCGGAATTCCGCGAATCTACGACAGCTATCAGGAGCTGCTCGCCTCGGACGAGATCGACGCCGTTCTCGTCTGTACGCCGACGTTTCTGCACGAGCGGATCGTCATCGACGCGGCTAACGCCGGGAAGCACGTGTTCTGTCAGAAGCCGATGGCTCTGACGCTGGAACAATGCGAGCGGATGAACGAAGCGGCGGTTCGCAACGGCGTTGTTTTGCAAGTCGGATTCATGATCCGGTTCACGCCTCCGTTCGCGGAAGTGAAGGAACGGATCGATAGCGGCGAGATCGGAGACCTTATCGCGATCCGGTCGGCGGTATTCGGATGGGAGCCGACGGCGGAATGGTTTTACGATCCGGAGCAAGGCGGGGGCTTGTTGATCGATACGATCATCCATACGTTCGATCTGTACCGTTGGTATGCCGGGGAGGTCGAGACGATCTACGCCGACGGAGGCGCTTACGTCTTCGAGGGAGCCCGCAAGCACGGCACGCCGGATAACGTCATGTGCTCGCTGAAGTTCCGGAACGGGGCGATGGGCAGCATCTACGGGAGCTGGTCGAGCGGTTACGGGGATAAAACTTTGGAGATTTACGGCACGAAGGGCTCGTTCTTCATCGATCTGATGGAGGCGCAGGGGGGACGGGCCTTTATCAAGAAAGACAAGCAAGCGCCGTCCCCCGCGGAGGGCTGGAACAACCTCGGCGTGCTGTGGAAGTTCGGGTACCAGCAGGAGGCCCGGCAATTCACCCACAGCATTCTCGGCCGAGTTCCTCCTTCGGCGACCGGCGCGGACGCGGTCGAGGCGCAAAAGCTGGCGATGCTGGCCGACCGGTCGATCCGCCAAGCCGCGGTGCTGAAGGTGTGAAAGGAGCGGGAAAATCGATGATCGGGATCGGAGTGGTAGGAACCGGCTTCTGGGCGCGGATGACGCACCTGCCGGCATTCGCGACGCTGGACGGGTTCGAACTGAAAGCGGTTGCTTCGGGAAGCGAAGCGAACGCGCACAGCGCCTCGCGGGAATACGGAATACCGGCGGTTCATCGCGATTACTTGTCGCTGGTGCGGGACCCGGACGTGCAGGTCGTCGATATTTGCACGCCGAATCATCTTCACGCGGAGATCGCGCTGGCCGCTTTCGCCGAAGGCAAAGACGTGATTTGCATCAAACCGCTGGCGACGACGCTGCAGGATGCGTACCGGATGGTCAATGAAGCGGAGAAGCGGGGCCGCAGGCTGCTCTACGCCGAGAACGTGCCGTTCATCCCGGCGCTCGAACGGCTGAAGCGCTTGATCGACGAAGGGCTGTACGGCAATCTCTTCCGTTACAAGGCGTGCGAGGGCATCGGTTCGCTGCACGCTTCCTGGTTCTCCGACCCGGAGCGCGTCGGAGGAGGCTCGATTATCGACATGGCGGTGCACGGGCTCAGTTTTCTGCAATGGATGGCGAACGGGAAGAAGGCGGCGAAAATCCATGCGGAGGCCGGGACCTTCGTTCATCGGCAGCAGTCGGAGGACACTTCGGTTATCGTGATCCGTTTCGAAGACGGCTCGATCGGCCAGACGGAGGACAGCTGGTCGCTGGCCGGAGGCTACGATTCCAGGTTCGAGGTGTTCGGCACGAAGGGCCATGCCCTCGTAGACTTGCTCTACGGCCATCCGATCCGCTCGGCGGTCGGAAGCTCGGCGGAAGGAGGAGCCGCGGTTTCTCTGCTGCATCCGGTGGACGATCACTTCGTCAAGGATGGGCACCTGAACATGATGGCCCACTTCCGGGACAGTCTGCTGAACGGCACGCCGTGCCGATCTGCCGGAGCGGAAGGCTACGAAATCATGCAGTGGGTAGACGCGGCGTATCGTTCGGTTCGAACGGGCGTGCCCGCGCTATTCCAATCGTAATTCAAAAGGAGACAGGACAGAGATGACCAAACTACGCGTCGGAATGATCAGCTACGAGCACGTGCACGCCGACTTTCGTTCGAAAGCGCTGAGCGAGATGGAGGACGTGGAGATCGTCGCCATTGCGGACGACGATGCCAAGCGCGGGGAGGCGGCCGTCTCGCGTTACGGCGGAGCGTATTATGCGGATTATCGTCAGCTTCTCTCCCGCAAGGACATCGACTTCGTCTTCATTCATTCGGCCAACTCGGCTCATCCGGAGATGGTGCTGGAGACGGCGGCGGCGGGAAAACATTTGTTCTGCGAAAAGCCGATGGCAACCCGTGCCGCCGACGCGCAGTCGATGACCGAGGCCGTGGAGCGGGCCGGACTGCGCAATACGCTGGGCTTCTGCAGCCGGTTCATACCGGAGGCCGAGCGGGCGAAGGAAGTGCTGGACAGCGGCCTGATCGGAAGGATGATCGGCGTCCGCGCCGTCATCGGCTTGGCGGGCATCGCGGAGATCGGCTGCCCCGACTATATGGTGGATTGGATGGTCGATCCGGTTCGCGGGGGCGGCGGCGCCTTGATCGACGAAGGGGCGCACGCTATCGATTTGCTGCGCTGGTATGCCGGCGACATTAAGGCGGTATCGAGCGTGACGGCCAATAACGACAAGCCGGCCCTGCAGGTGGAGGATAACGCGGCGACGGCGCTGCAATTCGCGAGCGGAGCGCTCGGCACGCTGAACACGCTGTGGAGCATGCATATCGACGTCGGCATGCGCAACACGCTTGAGCTGTACGGCACGGAAGGGACGATCTCGCTGGAATTGACCAGCAAGCATCCGAAGCTTCAAGTGTATTCGGAGCATCTGGGAGGACTGGCGAACGGCAGCTGGTTCGAGCCGCATATCAAGCCCGGGGAAGCGGAGCCGCACGACTATCAAGGGTGGCCGACACACGCGCAGCATTATAAGCGGGAAGTGACGGACATCATCGCTTGCTTGCGGCAGGACCGGCCGTTCCGCGTCGATTTCAGGGACGGCTTGCATGTGGCCAAGGTCACGGAAGCCGGCTATCAATCCGCTAAAGAGAGAAAGTGGATCGAGATTGGGTAGGAGGAACGGAGCAGAACCAAAACAGGGGAGGTTTTGCAAATGAAACTGCGTAATATTCAATGGGTCTTGGCTTTGGCTTTAGTGACGACGGCGTTATCGGCATGCTCTTCGAACAAGGGCGGCGGAGAAGCTTCGTCCGGAGAGAAAGTGACGCTCACGATTTCCCGCTGGGCCGGTCCGCACGCGGACGATCAGAAGGAGCTGCTGAAGCAGTTCGAAGAGGAAACGGGCATCGCCGTCAAGATGGACGATGTCGATTACGGACAGCTGCAGCAGAAACAGACGCTGAACATGTCGACGAAAACGGGAGAATACGACCTGGTCTGGGCGCAGGAAATCTGGATTCCCGAGTATATCAAATCCGGTTACCTGCTTCCGATCGATTCGTACGTTTCCAACGATACGCTGAATCCGCAGGATTTCGACTTCGAAGATTACAGCGCTAGCCTGATCTCCATTCTGACAAGCGACGGCAAGCTTTACGGCCTGCCGACGTTCATCCAGCTGCCGATCATGGTGTACAACAAGGACATGCTGGACGCGGAAGGCCTGAAGGCCCCGAGCACCTGGGAGGAGACGCTGGCCGTAGCCAAGCATTTCCGCGACAAGGGAACCGGGATCGCCCTTCCGGCCAAGCAGGGCCAGGCCGCCGTCGACATCTTCACTTCGCTGGTGCGCTCCAACGACGGGGATTACTTCGATTCCAACGGGAAGCTTGCGCTCGTCCAGCCGGCCGTGGCCGAAGCCGCCGCATTCTGGCAGGAGCTGGCCGCCGTGTCGATGAACGGCAGCGCCAACTGGCACTTCGATGAAGTGAACAAGGCGGTGCAATCCGGCCAGGCTCCGATCGGTATTACGATTTCCGGCCTGGCGGGAAGCCTGGAGGATGCGGAAGCCTCCAACGTGGCCGGGAAAATCGGCTATGCGCCCCTTCCTTACGCCAAGAAGCCTTACGGAACGCTGTCGGTCTGGAACTGGTGCGTGACGGCGGACAGCAAGCATCCGGAGGAGGCTTACCGGCTGGCGGCATGGCTGACGAGCAAGAGCACGGAAAAGGCACTCAGCCAGAAGAACGGCCAGATCGCGGCGCGGCAATCGCTGTTCAACGACGCCGATCTCGTCAAGCAGTTCCCGTTCTTCCCGGCCGTCGGGGAATCGCTCGCGCAGGCGGACACCCAGCCGCTCGATCCGAACGCGCCGAAGCTGATGGAGAAGCTGCAAACGGCGTTGTCCGCGCTGGCCGTCGGCAGCTCCGAGCCGCAGCGGATTCTGGAGCAGGCGCAGCAGGATCTGCAAGCCGTATACCCGTAATCCGTTCCGGCGCGCGGCTTGCCGCTATCGGCTCCGCGCGCCGGTTTTCCGCATCCGACATCGAGAAAAGGGGGGAGTCGCCCGATGACCCGATCCAACCGTTCCTATCTGGCCGGATTTCTCGTACTGCCGGCCGTCGCCGTCGTGTTCCTGGCGATGATCGTACCCCTGGGCTACGCGGCGGTCATGAGCTTGTTCGACTTCCAGATCGGCAGGGAAAACTCCGGCACGTTCGTCGGCCTCAAATACTATATCGCGTTTTTCCAAGACGGCGTCGCGCTTCACTCGCTGTACATTACGCTGGCCTTCACCGTCATCGCGCTGGCGCTGGAGCTTGGGCTCGGCATCGGCATCGCCGTCCTGCTCTCCGGAATCCCCGAGCGCTTGTCCAAGCCGCTGCGCGCGATCTATTCGATGCCGCTGCTCGTCTCCCCGATTATCGTGGGGCTGATCTGGCGGTATCTGTACGACCCGACCTTCGGCCTGCTCTATCAATGGCTCGGCGCCGTCGGCCTGGCCGACGATTTTGGCGGGCTGGCCAAGCCGGGCTCCGCGCTCTTCAGCATTATCGTCGCGGACGTATGGCAGACGACGCCCTTCATTCTGCTTGTCGTCACCTCGGGCTTGTCGACGATTCCGAGCGAGATTTACGAAGCCGCTCGCATGGACGGCTCGGGATTTCTGCGCACGCTCGTCCGGATTACGCTGCCGATGATCGGCAAGGTGATTCTGCTGCTTACGCTTATCCGCGGCACGGATGCGTTCCGGGTGTTTGACATCATCTACGCGCTTACGAACGGGGGCCCGGCCAATTCTACGATGTCGCTCAGCATACTCGCGTTCAAAAAAGGCTTCGAGCAATACGAGATGGGTTACGCGATGGCGATCTCGCTGATCACGATGCTGATTCTGATCGTGCTGTTCGCGCCTCTCGTGAAACGGTCGTCGTTCATGGTCAAGGAATAAGGAGGGGACTGGCATGCCGAGCAAAATGTTGCGCAACGGGGGCAAGGGCTTGATCCTCGCGTTGTTCGCCCTGTGGACCGTGATCCCGATCTGGATGGTTGTGATGACCTCCTTCAAAAAACAGAAAGATATTTTCACCGTACCGGTCAAGTGGACGTTCCAGCCGACCTTCGACAATTACGCCAAAGCGTTCTCCAATGGAGATTTCGGGCTGTATTTTCTGAACAGCGGCGCGGTTGCGATCGTCTCTTCGCTGCTGTCCGTCGGCCTGGGCACGCTGTGCGCTTACGGTCTAACGTCGTTCGGCCTTAAACGGTCGCGGGCGATAACGAACTTCTTCATGCTGGGCAAGCTGGTTCCGGCCGTGACGATGCTGCTCCCGATGTTCGTGCTGCTGCAATCGGTCGGCCTGCTCGGCACGTATGTCGGACCGATTCTCGCGCATACGGCGGTTAATCTTCCCTTCGTCGTATGGCTTGCGATCAGCTTCATCAAGGACCTGCCGAAGGAACTGGAGCAGTCGGCCTTGATCGACGGCTGTACCCGGATGCAGGCGTTCCGTAAAATCATTTTCCCGATCATCCTTCCCGGCGTTGTCGCCGCGGCCATTCTGTCGATGCAATATTCCTGGAACGAGCTCGTGTTCTCCATGCAGCTGACCGATATGGACACGTATACGCTGCCGGTCGGCATCTCCAGGTTCGTCGGCTCGGTCTCCGTAGACTGGGGCAAGAGCAGCGCGGCCGCTACGATCACGATGCTTCCGATCATCATTATCGGCTTTTTCATCCAGAAGCATCTGGCCGAAGGGACGACGGGAGGAGCGGTCAAAGGGTAACCCGTCGCTTGATCAAAATTACGCCGAGGAGGCAGCATCATGTATTTCGGAACGCAATATTACCGTCCTCCTTTTCCCGGATCGGCCGATTGGGACAAGGATCTTGCGCTTATCGCCGATACCGGCTTCAACCTGGTCAAGCTGTGGGCGGTCTGGTCGTGGATCGAACGCAGGCCGGAGGAGTACGCGTTCGAGGATCTGGACCGGCTGGTGGAGAAGTGCGCCGCGCTCGGCCTGAAGGTTGTCTTGAATCTGATTCCGGAGGGCGCTCCTTACTGGCTCGAGCGGCTTCATCCCGATGCGCGTTATTGCAGCCACGACGGCAAGCGGCTCGGGTTCAGCGGAGCGGCCAATCTGCCGTCCGGAGGCTGGCCCGGCCTGTGCCGCGACAAGGCGGAGGTAGAGGCGCTCGCCAATCGGTTCCTTGCGGCCGTGGCGGCCAGATACGCGGAGGTCGATGCGGTCATCGGCTTCGACGTCTGGAACGAGCCGCACATCGATCCGGCTTTCGACTATCCGGATGACCTGTTCTGTTATTGCGACCATTCCAGGGCGAAATTCGCGGGATGGCTTCGCGGCGAATACGGCACGGTGGAGCAGTTAAACCGCGCTTGGCATCGGGCTTATGCGGATTGGGAGGACGCCGGCGCGCCCATCCGGTTCGGCACGTATCCGGACATGATCGATTGGCGGCGTTTCTGGTTGGAGAACCATGCCGATTGGCTGTCTTCGCGAGCGGAAGCCGTTAAGGCCACCGCGCCGAACAAGGCGGCGATGACGCACGTCCCCTTCAGCGGCTATTTGGGCCAATGCGGAGAGGGAGGCCTGGGTCAGACGCTGACGGACGAATTTCTGCTGGCCGACCGGGTCGAGCAGTTCGGACTGACGAGCTTTCCGAAGTGGCTGATGGGCAACGACTTCGTGCAGCATCTGATGCACGTCGAACTGGTCGCGGCCGCCTCAGGCGGCAAGCCGTTCTGGCAAAGCGAGCTGCAGTCCGGCGGCGGGCTGTGGGGCATCGAGGGAAATCCGGTGGCGCTGCCCGAGGAGATCCGGCTGTGGAATTGGAACGCCCTGGCCGGAGGGGCGAAGGGCGTGCTGTACTGGCAGTGGCGTCCGGAGCCGTCGGGATTGGAATCTCCCGGATTCGGACTGACCGCTCTGGACGGCGGACCTTCCGAACGGACCGTCGCGGCCGGAGAGGTCGCAAGGTCGATTCTGGCGGAATCCGGCTTCCACGGCGCGATGGCGGCGCTCTCCGTCAACGGCATCTACGTCTCGCGTAACGCGGACCTGTTCGCCTTCGCCGCGGGAAGGGGAGAGAAGCTGTACGCGCAAGCGCTGTACGGTGCCTACGAGGCCGCCTATTCGGCTGGCGTGCCGGTTCGGTTCGTGCACGGCGATCGACTTAAGGAAGCGTCGGAAAAACTGTCGGTGCTTTATGTACCCGCGGCATTCTCCTTGAGCGGGGAGGAGACGCGCATGCTGGCGGAATTCGCGGCGGGCGGAGGCACGCTGGTACTGGAAGCGTGCGCCGGCATGTACGACGAGCGGGGGACAATTCGCGAGCGGTCGCTCGTTCATGATCTGTTCGGCGTAGAGGCGCTCGAGGTCTCGATCGAGGATCGCGTCGCATGGGAGTGGGCGGACGCTTCGGGCCGCCCGGTCGCGGCGGCGGGAGCTCGTTACCGGCAGGATATGATGGGCACCGCCTCCCGTATCGACGTGGTCGGCCACTTTCCCGACGGCGGTCCGGCGCTCTGCCGGATCGCGCACGGGAGCGGAACCGTCGTCTGGACGGGGACGCTGCCTTCCGTCGCCTACCGCCGATTCGGGGACGACGGAGCGCGGCGGTTCATCGTCGCGCAGCTCGAAGCGCAGGCATACCCCGGCATCCACGTAGGCGCGCTTGGCGATCGTATGCTGTATCGCCTGTTCGAAGCGGAGGGAGCCCGGTATCTGGCGATTGTGAATCACGGCGAATTCGAAGGCTCTATTCGCTTGGGCGCCGATGGCGCTCCGGCCGCCACCTTCGTCGTTCCGGCTAAGGACGGTCGCCTGATTCGGCTCGCAAGCTTGTAATCCGGCAAGTGCAATAAAGAGAAGGGATGTCCCGGAGGTCCTATAAGAGGACCGGGGACATCCCTTGCTCTTCGTATCAGTTCGTCCAGTAGTTTACGTTAAAGTCGTTGTCGAGAAACTCCAGTCTGACCGTATGATAGGAGCCCGCCGGGAAAGTGAACGTGCCCGCGTCGACGGTCTCGTACGTCTGCCAGCCGCCGGTGTTCGGAATCGTCACGGTCGGGCCGGCGACGCCGTCGATGACGAAGCGGAGCCGCTTGTTGCTGTTGATCGTAGCTGCGCGGACCTTCAGCGTAACCGTTCCCTGCAGCGGGATTTCCTTCCACTCGAGCCATTCGCCCGCGGCGATGGCGCCTACGTTCCAGCCTCCCCCCGTATCTCCCGAATTTTCCACGTCCATGTCTCCATCCCGGTACAGGCCCCACAAATTGCCCGGAGTCGTGTCGGAATAGGCGTCCGCGCTTTCGGCCTCTACGCGAAGGTCCTCCGGGAACGGATTTTGCGAGAACCGCCGTAAAATGTTGATCATTTGGTTCGGATAGTCATACTTCGTTTGCGCATACGCGCCTTCCCGGCCTCTCCACGTCGCGGCGTTCTCCTCCCAATCGGAGAATCCTTCGACCAGCGTCACCAGACTGTTCGGTACCGTAAACGCCAGATTGTCCTCGAACGTCTGGCCGTGGTCCGGATCGATCTCCATGAACGTAGAGCCGACGACGAAGCGGAACGAAGGCACGGCAACGCCGAAATTATGGCCGTTGAACGATTGCACCGTCCGCCCGCCCGGCACCGGGAACCAGCCGTTGATACCATCGACGACGGACGCCACGGTCGGATCCTCCGACAGCCACGACTGGTCGACGATGAAATACGGATCCACTCCGAATTCCTCCATCGCCTGCTCCCGGACGTACTCGACCAGCTTCTTCAGGTTGCCGTTGCCTTGGTTGGTGAACGCGAAGTCGCCGACACCCCATTCGTAAATGACGGGACGGCCGTCGATCTTGAAGCGCATGCTGTCCGGAACGGCTTCGAAAAAGGCGCGCAGATTATTGTCCCACATATAGTGGTAGCCGCCTTCCCCGGTTCCGTCTTCGTCCCCGATATCGAACGGAGGGTTGTAGCCGCCCGTGCCGTGCTTAAACGCGTTTTTCTTGTCGGTCATCGAGGCCGGCGTATCGTCGAGCGCGCTGATTTTCAGCTTGTCGGCCGCTCCCCTGCGATTGATCGCGTCGACCAGTCCGCTCAGCTTCCGTGTATCGCCGCCGCTGTTGGCGCTGAGCGGCGGGTCCAGATAGCCGCGGATCGTCGGCGCGACGAAGTCGACGCCCGCAGACAGCAGCTCTTCCACATAGTTGTCCCAGAACTTGGCCTCGTCCGTGGTTGCCTTGAACAGGGGCAGGTTAAAGATTTGATTGCCCTGGTTGTCGTACGGTCCGCCGTGCAGCGTTCTGTCCGAGAAGCCGAACGTAACGCCCAGATAATGCGGTCCTTCCGTGTTCGGCGGACCGGCGACGACGACCCGCTCGAACAGTTCCCACTGGCCGGCCGTGACGCTGCCGGCCGACAGCGGAATCGCCGTATTCGCGTTCGCGGAGACAAACCGGTCGTTCGCCGCCGAGCGCAGCCGAACGTGGTCGCCTCCGGCGTCGACGATCTCGAACTTCTCGTTTGTCCCGATCGTCGCGGCGCTGGCGATCAGCCGATTGTCGGGCTGCTTCGAGACGTATTTTCCGTTAGCGTTAGCCTGCAGCGCGTACAGACCGCCGTCTGCGTCGCGGACGACGAATTGCTCCCAGATGCCGACTGCGGCCCGATTGGCGATGAGCGGCTCCGCGCCCGCGCCCTCGGCGCATACATACTGACTGTTTTGCACCGCTTTAAGCGCGATCGTCTCTCCGAACTCGGGCGTCGAAGCTTCGACGGAGCGCGCGCCGTTCGCCCAGACGGGCAGGGCGATCAACGCGGCTAGTACGCCCAACAGAAATTTGCGGCCAACATTCATTGTTCATAACCTCCATCGTTTGATAGTCGGATTGCGGTTGTGCCGTTCAAGCAAGCTGCCAGCGGAACTTTTCCCACGGACCGATCGCCGTCCGATCGGCGATCAGCGGCTGCGTCCCGGCACTTTCCGCGCATACGTATCGGTCGTTCACGACCGCCTGAAGCGAGAACGTATCGTCATCGTTGACGATCCAACGGAACTTCTGAGCTTCTCCGATCGCGTTCGCGTCAGCGATGAGACTCGATGCGCCCGCGGTCACGAACTGGTTGTCGATCATCGCCTGCAGGGCGATCGTCCCGTCCCCGGCGTCCACGATCAGGAGTTGCTCCCAGGAACCGACCGACGCCCGATCGGCGATCAAGGGCTCTGTTCCCGCGTTCTCCGCCGCCACGAACAGGTCGTTGATTGCCGCCTGGATCGCGATGACCGATCCGATTGGCGCCGCGCCTCCTCCAGGCCCGCCGCTGCCGGACGTGTACACCCTGAACGCGTCGATCGCCGCCACCTGAGACGTTTTGCTGACGATTTTGATCGTATGCGTTCCCGGGGACAGACCGGTTTTGCTGAACACGACCTGCTGGACTTGGCGCGGACCCGAGACGTACAAATCGACATTTTGCTGAAGTACGTCGTCGATATAGACGTCTACGTTCCCCATGTCGCCGTTCTTCTCGCTGTAGTAGTCAATGCCGGTTCCGACGAACGTATATTCGGCCGTCGCGCCGTTCGTTACCGTATAGTGGAGATCGTCGTTGTAATCGCCGTACCCGCGGTTACCGCTGTACAGCCAACCGCTGCCGTAGCTGAAGCCGGCGGCATCGTCGTTAACCATGCTCCAATTTGGATCGGTTCCACCTTCTGACGAGCCGAGCTTGCGATTCGTGCCGCTGAGCGTCTTCGCGGTTTGGTTCGCCGTCCCGGAGAGCGTCTCCGGCGCATAGTCGCTCAGCGTCTTGGCCGTCCGTTCGACAATATAGACGGTGTCGGCCGCTGTCGCGAAGTTGAACTCCGCGCTTGACGCCGTTAGTACAATCGCGTTGTCTGAGGCCCGTCTTACCCGGATTTGCTGTGTTCCCCACGGGTTGACGACGGTCGCGGGATTGCCGTACTGGCTGCGAATGCCGACGTACTTGATTTCGCCCGCCTCGCGCTCCGAGCTGACGAGGAAGCCGCCGGCGGCGAGCAGCGAGAACTTCGCGACGAAGCCCGATTCGGTCGGCACTGCCGGGAAGACGCGGATTTTATCGTTATAACTTTGCAGGAGTGATTCGTTCATCGCCGACAGATGCACGCCCAAATATTCGAATTCGCCGTTCGTGTCGTTCGTTCGTCCGTTGGGCAGCGTCTGGTAGCGCTGCAGCATCGTCTTCATGCCCTGGTAAGCGGCGTTGCCGAGTCCCAACCTGGCCGCCTGGATCGCGCCTGGGTCCCAGATCGCTCCGTAGGTGAAAATACGACTGTTGAAGTTGTTCAACAGCATCGCATAGTCGGGCGCTCCTATGCCGCTGACGCTGTAGGGCCACAGCAGCTCCAGAACGACGTTTTCCCCATTGCGGATCGTGGCTGCCGGGGGTGAATGCGGGAAATACTTGTTCGGATCGCCGGGATCGACCGGGTAGGCGACCAGATTGTCCAGCACGTTCTGCCACTGGGCGCGCATCGACGCATCGACGCCGAGCTGCTGGCTGATCTGGATCGCCTTCGGAAACAGACTGCGAACGGCCGCCAGATCGGTAATCGCGTTTTCGACGTCCCAGTAGGTTTCATGCGCATTTGAGCTCTCCATGTAGAATTTGCCCGTACCGCTGTCGTAGCTCAGCATGGCGGTATAGAACTTGGCGACTTCCTTCATGAAAGGGTAGGCGGTCTCGGCCAAATAAGCGGCATCGTTCGTGTACCTGTACTGGTCGTACATATTCAGCGCCGCTTCCGCTCCGGTCGACAGCGTATCGTTGACGAAGTCGCTGTTAATCGTGCCGGCGGCACTGCCGTTCCAGCCCATCGTCTCGGGAACCCATATGCCGTCGATGCCGTAGCGGGTCATCGTGTAGGCTTTCAGCGTGTTGAAGTTGCGACTGTACAAATGGTTGAACACGTTCATCATGTCCGCATGGTTGGAGGCCAGGAACGAGTTGTAGATGTCCCTCTGGTTCCAGTACCAATATGCGTTGCTCCATTTGTTGCTGTCGTCGTCCCGCACCGCGCTGAAAACGCCGTTGATGAAATGGAACGGATAATTGCCATAGCCGCCCGCTGCGATCATATACGTAGTGAGGTAATAAATATTCTCCATATAATCGGCGTCGCCGGACGGATTGGCATACTGGACGAACGATTTGTTCCAGAAGCCGTGCCACCAGTTCTTGTAGGCGGTCATCGTTGCCGTGTAACCCGTATTGCTGATATCGGTCAGAAGCGTCTTCGCTTGGTTGACGGATTGATGGCCAGGCGCGTTTAACCTGCTGGCGGAAGCGATCCAAATCGTATAGCTTGCGGAAGGAGAAATGTTCAGCCGTACCCGGCGCGAATCGACGGCCTGCGTCGTGAAGCTGGCTCCCTCCACCGTAGCCGCAAGCGTATACCCGAAGTTGTCGGCATCCGTCTGGCCGCGGCTGAAGCCTGCGACCGTCGGCTCGATGAACGTGGACACCGTGCGCCACGTGTTGATGTCCGGTACGTCTCCACCTCCGAAGCCGGTCACGTCCCATAGGCTTAGCTCGAGTGAAACGCCCGTGACATTGGTCCTGCTGTCCTCGATGTGAATGCCGATGACCTCCGAATTCGGAGAGCCCATTACCGTGATCGTCCGGTTGCTGTCGTAAGTCGTCGTCAGCGTACCGTCATACAGGTTCAGCCGCTGCTGGTACGTCGTATATCCGGCATCCATGTCCGGATTCGTGGACAAGCGGACAAGTCCTTGCGAGGCGAAGCCTTCCTGCGAAGCATCCACGCCGGATACCTGCATCGTCAGTCCGTTCTCGGCGTGCCACACCATTGCGCCCACGCGGCCGTTGCCTACGGGAAGTCCGCTCTTAGGATCGGTGTTCGGCGAATTGTACACGACATCGTGCTTGGACAAATACGCGGCGTAATCGACGTTCAGCATTCCCGTCGTCGCGTTGAAGGCGTGCGAGGTCGGACTTGCCGATGCTGGGGCGATCGAAAGCGACGCCGCGAGCAAGGCAGCGCCCGTCAGCATGGTCAGCGTCTTGCGCCAGCCTTTTTTCCAGTCCTTCGTTTTCAATAATCCTGCCTCCTCTCCGAATTGGCCTTTCTTGCCTGTTCGTCTGTCGGCGCTGTATGCGCCGCTTAGCCCATCTGTGCCGACACCACCACCTCTCCGGAATGCACCGAAGACGCGCGATAAAGAGGCCGCCCCGTCAGCGGTCGAGCTGTTACGCTCGGCTTAGCTACAGGACGGCCTCCGACGTGCGTCCCGTACGTTACTGCGCCAGGAACTCGTCGATTTGCCTCTGCTTTTCCTCGATGATTTTGTCGACGCCGGCCCGCTTCATCTTATCGATAAACTCCGCATACTTCGCATCCTGCTGCTGAGGGCTGCCCGAGCCGCTTTCCAGCACCTTGCGGTACTCGGATACGACGGCCGATACTTTGGAGATTTCCGATTTAACCGCATCCGGATTGAATTCGAAGCCGGCGATGATCGATTTCTCGAAGTTGGCCGGATCGGTCAGGAACGAGATCGTTTTCTTATCCGTCTCAGTGGCGTTTGCAGAAATGCGGGTATTGGACCATGGCGTTACCATCCACCATTCGTTGAAGAACACATTCGTTTTATCCAGGCCGTCGGGGTATTTGAACTGGTCGTCGCCAATCGCGATAAAATCTTGGCCCTCGACTCCGTACAGATACAGGTCCCGGAACGATTTGTCCTTGTAGAGCAAATTAAGGAACATGAGAACGCGTTCGGGCTTCTTGGAAGAGGGAGAAATGACGGTGAAGTTGCCGGCTTTGAACGAGCTGACCATCTTCGCGCCCTTCTCCAGAAACACGAAGTTGATGCGCGCCCCGGGCTCGATCTTCGACAGAGCCTCCGTCCGGTCGCCGAGCCAGCCTTCGGGAGGGTTGCCCATGCCTCCGATGACGCTGATGTCCGTGTTGGCATCGGTCACGACGTTCGATTTGCTGGATAGCGAATCCTTGTCGACGAGCCCTTCGTTCCATACCTGACTCTGCAGCTTCAAGAAGTCCCTGTACTGCTGCGTCTCGAACTGGTTGACGACCTGCGGTTCGTTGTTCAGCAAGATGCCGGGCGAATTGAAGTCGTTGCTCGGAATATACTCCCGCTGCATGCCGAGGAACGCCACGGACTGGTAGTTGCCCGAATATTCCCCGTTAAACCGCCCCATGACTCTCGACTTGTCCGCGGCCATGACCGTACGACCGAATTCGATCGTATCCTCGATCGTTTGGAAATCTTCAGGACTATAGCCGTATTTCTCCGCCAGATCGGCACGGAAATTGTAGCCCTGCGGGTACTCTAGCGGTCCGGGAACCGGAATGCCATAGATTTTGTCCTGGTAGCGGTTCGTATCGACGTACTCCGCGGTCAACCCGTTATACAGATCAGGTGCGTACTTCGGGAACAGATCGGTAATGTCCATCGCTCCGCCTTTGGCCAGCACTTGAGCATACTGAATCCACCAGCCATGGTAGAAGAAATCGAAGTTTTCGCCTGCCGCCAGCTTGACCAGAATCTGGTCCTTATAGCTGTCCCACGGAATGTACTGGATGTTCAGCGTAGCCTGGATTTCCGCCGTCAGCCGCTCGTTCAGCGCCTTGATGACCTCGTCGTAGCGCTGGGGCTTGTCGCCGGGCAAGATGAGCTTCAATTCGACCTGTTCGAGCTTTTCCTCCGCGGACGCCGACGGTGAAGCCTCCGAGGACGGAGCAGAGCCAGATGCCGACGACGAGGCGGCCGGTGCCTCGTTCCCTCCTCCCGACGAGCAGCCGGCGAGCGCGATCAGCAGAGCCAGCAGAAGCGTTAGAGCCGGAATGAAGCGTTCTCTCTTTAGCAAATGAATAACCTCCCGTGAGTTGTATGCTATACCGATAATCGGTGAGTAGCCGTCGATCGTTGAGACCGTATTAGCCCTTGATGCCCCCGATGGTCAACCCTTTCACGAAGTACCTCTGGATGTAAGGGTAGGCCGCGATGATCGGACCGATCGAGATGATCGTGGTCGCCATCTGAACGCCGTTGGCGGGCACTTGAATGAATTTCGATGTATCGATCTGACTGGAGATGAACGTCAGGTTGGAAATCATTTTCTTCAGCAGCAGTTGCACGGGAACGAGTCGGTCCGACTCGATGAAATTCAGCGACAGCCACCAGTCGTTCCAATAACCGAGCGCGTAGAACAGGGAAATCGTCGCCAGGCCCGGCATCGAGAGCGGTGCGACGATGCTCAGAAACGTCCGCAGATGTCCGGCGCCGTCGATTCGGGCCGATTCGCCGATTTCCTTCGGAATCGTCTCGAAGAAGCTTTTGAGCACGAACATATTAAACGGGTTGACCAGATACGGCAGGATGAGCACCCACAGCGTGTCCTTCAGTTGCAAATATTTGCTGATCAAAATGTACCAGGGAACGATTCCCCCGTTGAACAGCATGGTCAACAGGACGAAGGCAAGCAGCGCCCCGCGCCCTTTCATCTCTTTCTGCGCCAGCGGATAGGCGAGCAGCGCGGTGACGGTAATCGCCATCAGCGTGCCGAGAAGCGTAACTGATATGCTGACCAGAAACGACTGGACGACGGTGTTCAACTGGAAGACGGTGCTGTAAGCGTATAAGGTGAACTGCTTCGGTATAAGCGAAAATCCATTGTCTTTCAGCACCTGCTCGGTTTCGAACGAGCTGCCGAGCACGATCAGGAACGGCACCAGGCAGACGATTCCGAGCAGCGCGAACAGCGCGTAGTTGGCTGCGTTAAACAGGCGAAACCCGAAGGTTTTATATTCGACCATTCCTTATAATCCTCCGTGTCAGAAGAGAACGCCCTTGTTGTCGTCGCTCAGCTTTTTGGAAATCCAGTTCGTGATCAGAACCATGATCAGTCCCATGAAGGACTGATACAGGCCGACCGCCGAGGTCATGCCCATGTCTCCAAGCGTTCGCATGGAGCGGAATACGTAAGTGTCGATGACGTCGGTCGTCGAATACAGCTGGCCGTTGTCGCCGACAAGCGCGTAAATCATGCCGAAATCTCCGTAGAAAATGCGCCCCACCGCCAAGATGAGCAGCACCAGAATCGTCGGGCGAAGCTGCGGTAGCAAAATCCGCATGATTTGCTGCAGCCGGCTCGCCCCGTCGATGCGGGCGGCTTCGTAATATTCCGGATTGACGCCGGCGATCGCGGCCAAGTAGATGATGACGCCGTAGCCGGTCGTTTTCCACAAGTAGACGATGACGAGGATGGCGGGCCACAGCTCCGGACTGTTCATAAAGTCGACCCGCTCCAGTCCGAAACCGGTCAGCAGCTTGTTGATGATCCCCTTCTCGTAAGCAAGGAATGTCCCGAGAAACAGCGACACGACGATCCACGAAATAAAATAAGGGAAAAAAATGAGCGTCTGGAACGTCCGCGCGCCGTATTTGCCGCGAATCTCGTTAAGCAGCACCGCGACGGCGACGGCGACCGCCGTTCCGACGGTAATGAACAAGCCGTTCAGGAACAACGTGTTGTACGTCACCCGGAACAAGTCCGGCGAGGTGAAAAAAAACTCGAAGTTGTCGAAGCCCGCCCACGGACTGCGGAAGATGCCGTCGGTGAAGTTGTAATTTTTAAAGGCGATTACAACTCCGAACATCGGCAAATAGCAAAATACGAAAAAATACAAAAGCCCTGGCAGCGCCATATAATAGAGCGCCCGATTCATGGATCTCCTCCTCTGTCTTCCGTGGATTCCGCGGCCGATTGGTCCGGGCCGCCCGAGCCGCTCGTATTCCGCCGCGGCCGTACTCCCATCTTGCTTTCCCGCGTTCGGAAAATAAAGTTTAAAAATCGCTTAAAACTAAGAAAACCGCCTAATCGGACTTTTTTGGAGTCCGATCAGGCGGTTCTAAGTCGACGATGGCGGCTATGATTTAACTTTGGCTGGCCGGTGCGTAGAGCAGCGCCGTTCCATAGGCAGGGAGGGCCAGTCGGCCATCGCGGGGCGCGCCGTCGCCGGCCAGCATTTTATAATGCTCGGGGATATGGAGTTGGGCAGGCTCGGCTCGATGGTTCAGGGCGAAAAGGTGATCGCCGTCCCGGCCTCTGCGTCGCACCCATTCAACTCCCTCCGCGGCTTCGGCGATGGGCGCAATTCCGGAATCGCGAATCAGCTCCGCGGCCAGGTTGGCCATCATCGCCGGCCCCAGCTGCGTGCCGACGTAGTAGACAAGCCCGTCGCGGAACGCGTTGCGGGTAACCGCCGGCGTATTCGCGTAGTAATCGAGCGTATACTCGGCAAGCGCTTCGGCTCCGTCGAGCGTAACGATGTCGCACCACAGATTGGCTGCCTCGTCTGCCTCGTCCGTCTTGTCCGCCGCGTCTCCGAGCCAGCGCACGGCCTGTCCGAACTGCCGCAAGCAGTCGTAGTCTTCGATGCGGATGCCTGCCATCTCGGCGTATTCGCCGGGCAGCGTCAAGGGAACGACCGCGTTGTCCCAATCCTTCACCCCTGCGCGCATGTCGAGCAGCAGACGGCCGCCGGACGCGGCATAGTCGCGCAGCTTCCCGACGAGCTCCGGCCGGGTCAGAAACATCAGCGGAGCGACCAGCGCCTTGTACCTCGACAAGTCCGCGTGCTCGGACACGAGATCGACCGGCACGTTCCGTTCGAAGAACGCATGGTAGTAGCGGTGCAGATGTTTGACATAGTGCAGCGACGGGTGGTGGGGCTGAATTTGCATGGCCCACTCCTGGTCGTAGCTGAACAGGATGCCGACTTCGGCTTCCGGCATCGCGCCGCGGAAGGCGTCCATGTGCGGAGACAGCTCGGCGATCGTCCGCTTGAGCTCCGCGTGCCGGCGGCCCGGAACGCGGCTGTGCGGCAGAATGCCGTGCCAATATTGCTCGCTGCCGACGAGCGCCGTATCCCAGCGGAAATAGACGATCGCGTCGGCGCCGTGCGCGACCGACTGGTACGTCCACAGGCGCATCTGCCCGGGACGCGGCGTCGAGCCGAGAATTTCCGTGCCGGTCGGGCCCGCCAGCTGCTCCATGATCCAGAAAGGCCGCTCCTTCGTTCCCCGCATCAGATCGAGCGCCATGCCGAGGTGGGAGGGAGAGCTGCGCTGAATCCGTTCCTCGAGGAACAGCATCGGATACTGATCGTGGGAAGCGAAATCGAGATCCTTGGCCAGCTCGAAGTAATCGGTCTTGTCGAAAAAGCCCATGAAATTGTGCGTAACGAAATGACGAGGGCAAACCTCGCGCAAAATCCGCACCTGCTCCTTCTGGAAGTCGACGACCAGATCGGAGCAGAACCTTTTCCAGGCGAGCAGATGCGACGGGTTATGCGAATTCGGCGTCGGCTTCGGCGCGGGTATCTGTTCGAAACGGGCGTACGTCTGACTCCAGAAAATCGTTCCCCAGGCGGCGTTCAGCGCCTCGATCGTGCCGTAGCGTTCGGCCAGCCATTGCTGGAAGCGGCTTTGGCAGGAATCGCAATAGCACAGCGGCTGGTGGCTGTTGCCCAGCTCGTTGTCGGTCTGCCAACCGACGACGGCCGGGTTGTCCTTGTAGTGCTCCGCCATCGCCCTCACGATCCGGCGGACGTCCGCGCGATACGTCGCGTTGGACTGGCAATCGTGATGCCGGCCGCCGAAGCTCATCGTTCGGCCGTCTGCCGTCACCGGGTACACGTCCGGACTGCGCTCCATCAGCCAGACGGGCGGAGCGGCGGTCGGCGTCCCCAGCACGATCTTGATCCCCCGTTCATGCAGAATGCGGATCGACTCGTCGAGCCAGGCGAAGTCGAACCGGCCTTCTTCCGGCTCCAGCTTCGCCCATGCGAATTCGGCCAGCCGCGCCAGGTCGATGCCCATATCCCGCATCCCGTCCGCGTCCCATTCCCACGCTTCGCGCGGGCAATGCTCGGGGTAATAATCGACGCCGAACTTCAGTCCGGCGCCGTAGCCGACGTGTTCGCCGTTGTTGTCGTTGATATGGCGATTCATTTTCTCAGGCACCTCTTCAGCTTTCTTGGATTTGTCATTGATCGCGCGAGGCGAGCGCGTCCGGTTTCTTCGGCGCATTTTTCCGGTAAACCAGCGGCGTCGTCGCATGGATGCGCTTGAATGCGCGGCAGAAGGTGTTGGACGAATTGTAGCCGACGGCCAAGGCAATTTCGTTAACGGACAGCTTGGTAGCAGCAAGCAACTGGCGCGCCCGCTCCATCCGCAGCTCCTCGACGTAGCTGGAGAAGTTGACGCCGGTCTGCTCCTTGAAAAACTGCGACAAATACATCTCCGATATATGAAAACGATCCGCCACCGCGATCAGATTCAGCGATTCGTCCGGGTAGGCGGTGTCCAGGAAGGCGAGAATATCCCGGATCATCGTGCTGTTGTGGCTTTTTTTGCGGCTTTCCACGGTATCGCAAATTTTCAGAAACATCTCGGTCACCAGCGCGAACATGGCGTCCTGGTCGAGCACTTCGTCTTCCTCCACCATCCGCTGCACAAAGTCGCGAATTTCCGCCTCGGCGACGGGCGCCTGGTCGACCAGCTTGATGAAGCTGCCCGCCAGGTCGTACAGGAACAGCCGGAACATGTACGGAGTAAGCTGCCGGTCGCGCAAATTCCATTTGCGCAGCTGGGCTAGAATGTCGCCGGCCTCTCTGCGGCTGCCCGCTTTGGCGTAATTGATCAGCCGGATCTCCAGGTCGCCGGGATATACGTAGTTGTCGTTCGACGCGGGCAGGTCGGCATACCAGAGAATGCCCTCCTCAAGCTCGCGGCGCAGGAAGTTGAGCGCCCGCTTCGCTTCTTCGAAGGAGCGCGGCACCTCGAGCAGGTTGGAATAGCCGCTGCCGACGGCGAAGCTCAGCCGATCTTCGCATTTCTGCCGGAACAGCTGCTCCGCGCGCTCCAGATCGGCGTCCAGCATCCGCCTGCAAGCCGCTCCGTCGGCGCCGGCGCAGACGAACAGCATCGCCGTTTTGTTCTCGCCGACATCGTGGAAATAGACGTCCGTTTCGGATACGGCGCGCACGATTTCCTTGGCCACGACCCGCTTGACGTCGAGCTCCTCGAGCATCGCCGCGTCGTCGATCAGGCTGTCCCGGTCGAACTGCATAACCGCGACGTAATACAAGCCGCCGTCCAGATCGATGCCGATATGTCTTTGCTGGGCCGCGATTTCCTCCATGGTCATGAAGTTTTCCGTCAGCAGCCGCTGCAGGAACGCCGTGCGGAGGAACGGCATCTGCGCCTCGATCTCCGTCTTGAGCTCCTTGTTGTTGGAGGCGAGCCGCACAATGGTATTCTCGATCGCTCCGTAGACGTCCTTCGTCAGTCCCTGCTCGAACGACAGCATGTCCGACAGGCGGGCGACCATCGTCCGCACCGGCCAGCTGTTCCGGTAGGACAAATACAGCGCGCAGAACAGGCCGATCAGCAGCGATACGCCCAGCACGGTCGACGTCATCCGCTTGATGTAATTGACTTTGTTCATGACGACAAACGTCGGCTGCACGGCGACGTATTGCCAGCCGTTGTAGTCCGAAGTCGTGTAGGTGACGCTCATCGGCTTGCCGTCGATCCTGCGGTTGGCGAAGCCGGACGTCTGCCCGTCCCCGAGCGCCACCGGCGCCGCCCGCATGCCGTCCCCGCCCGCGAGCGAGGTGATGACCGTGCCGTCGCGGTCGGCAATGTACGCCCATCCGCCGTTCGATACGTCAATGCCGCCGAGCAGCTGCCGGATCGCCCGGTCGTCGATCAGCATCAGGACCGCGCCCTGCGAATTGGATGACAGCCCGAACGATTGGATGTACGGCACCGCGGCGTAGCTCTTGCCGTCGAGGACGACGGACTGGGCCGGTAAATAGTCGCGGTTGTGATAGTCGTCCAGCAGCCGCTCGTACCATGCCGCGTATGCCATGCCTTCGAAATTCAGGTAATGCTCGTACAGCTTGGGAATCGTGTAAGTCTTGTGCGAAGTCAGCGCGATCTCGCTGTTCTTGAACAGCAGCGCGTACTCGAGTACAAAATTGTTGTACAGCCCGTAATCGGCCAGGCTGTCGCGCAGCTCCATCAGGCGGATCAGATTGGAGCCGCGATACGGTTCTTGCACGCTCAAGAAACCGACGACGCTCGATTTCGCGCGGATCTGCTGCGTGAACAGCTCGATCTCCGACAGCCGGCCGTCGATTGCCGCCTTGGCCTGATTCAACAGGATCAGATTGGACTTGCTGGCCTCGTTCGACATCATTTCGGACGTTTTGTAATACATAAACAGACCGATCAGCAGCGGGACGACCAGAATGATCAAATACGGTATAAAAAAGCGCAGCCAGATCGACTTGTTTTTCTCTCTCATTTTCGCCAGCATATGCCGTCCCTCCCGCAACCGGTATGACCCACCGTCGATTGAAAACGCTTACCAGTCGATATGCGACTCGTTTGGTTTGCCGTTTCACAAGGATACCACAATCGCGGAAGGATGTTCACCGGCCGGCGGGAAGGATTATTGGCAATTGCACATTAATATTCAAATGCCGATCGCGCGGCGAACCGGTCAGCCGTCGAAGCGAATCCGGTACGTGCGTCCGCGTTCGGTGGCGAACGCGACGAGATCGCCGCCTTCGGCCGTAGTCTCCACCGTCGCGCCGCCGGATTCCTCGACGGTCAGCGGACGGGGGGCGTAAAGCCGGCATGTCCTGCCGGCGTGAGAGACGATTGCCGCCTCCGTCGGCTTGCCGTCCGTCCAGCGCAGCGACACCTCGAACCCGCCGCGTGCCCGCACGCCCTTGATGAAGCCCGCCGGCCAGTCGTCGGGCAGGGCGGGCAAGAGCTCGATGAAGCCCTGATGCGAGCCGACCAGCAGCTCGATCAGACTGGCGGTGAAGCCGAAATTGCCGTCGATCTGGAACGGCGGATGCGCGTCGAACAGGTTGGCGTAGATGCCGCCGGAATGATAGTTCTTCTCCTCGGTCTCGCACAGCTGCATCAGCTTGCGGACGAACGTCATCGCGCGGTTTCCGTCGCCGAAGCGGGCCCACAGGCCGATCTTCCAGGCAAGGCTCCAGCCGGTCCCGTCGTCGCCGCGCCGCTCGAGGGCGCGCCGAGCGGCAGCGAACAGCTCGGGCGTCTCCCGGCGCGTCAGCTGGCGGCCGGGATAGACCCCGTACATATGCGCGATGTGGCGGTGATGAACGTCGTGCTCCTCGAAATCGACCGACCATTCCTGCAGCTGTCCATGCCGGCCGACTCGCATCGGATACAGCCGAGCGCGGGCCGATACCAGCCGGTCGCGAAATTCGCAGTCGCTGTCCAGCGCTTCGGAAGCGGAGATGCAGTTGGTGAACAGGTCCCAGATGAGCTGCATGTCCATCGTGGAAGCCCGACTCACGCCGGCCAGTCCGTCGGCGGCATGGAACCGGTGCTCCGGCGAAGTGGACGGTCCGGTCACCAGATAGCCGTCTTCGTCCTCGTACAGCCAATCGAGGCAGAATACCGCGGCTTCTTTCATGATCGGATAAGCCCGCTCGCGAAGAAACCGCAGGTCGTCCAGAAATTCGTAATGCTCCCACAGATGCCGGGAGAGCCAAGGGCCGGCCATCGTCCAGCTGGCCCAGTGCGCCTCGCCGTTCCCGTAGCCGCCGCTCGGCGACGTGATGCACCAGACGTCCGTGCAATGATGCGCCATCCAGCCGCGCATGCCGTATGTTGCGGCCGTCTTGCGGCCGCTGGCGGCCATGTCGGCGACGAACGCCAGCATCGGCTCGTGGCAGCTGGCCAGGTTGCCCGTCAGCGCCGGCCAGTAGTTCATCTGCGTATTGATGTTGATCGTATAATTGCTGCTCCACGTCGGGCGGGTGTCCTTGTTCCAGATGCCTTGGAGGTTGGACGCCAGGGAACCCGGCCGCGAGCTGGCGATCGTCAGATAGCGGCCGTACTGGAACAGCAGCTCCACCAATCCGAGATCGCCGCCGCCGTATGCTTCGATTCGCTTGCCGGTCGGCATGCCGGCCGGCGCGAGCGGCTCGCCGAGCCGCAGCTCGACGCGGTCGAACAGCGCGCGGTAGTCGTCGACATGGCTGCGGTGCAGCTCCGCGTAATCCCGCTCCAGCGCATCCGCCAGATGGCCCGCGGACAGCGCCGCGGGATCGCGGCCTTCGGTCAGCGGCGAGCGGTCGAAGCCGTTGAAGCTGGTCGCCGCGCAGAAGACGAGCGTGGCCGCGGTCGCGCCGCGGACGTGCAGGCCGTCGTGGTCGACCGACGCCGCGCCGCCTTCGCACCGCGCCCCGAGCCGGCCCTCGAAGCGGATCGCCGTCGTCGTGTCGTACTCGCCGTAGCGGATCGGCTCGTCCGGGTTCTGGTGATTCGGAGCGCAATATTCCGGCGCGCTGCCCCGCAGGATCAGGCTCCCGGCCTCCGAGAGCGTTCGGTGGCGGAGCGGGCTGCCCAGCCGCGCATGGAACGTGAGCCTCCCCGGCTCGCTCGCCTCCAGCCGGACGACGATTGCCTTGTCCGGATAAGAAGCGAATATTTCCCGCGTATGCCGCACGCCGCCGATCGTATAGCCGACGCGGGAGATGCCGTCGCGCAGATCGAGCGATCGCTCATACTCCGAAGCCAGGTTGCCGTGCTCGAAATGAAGGCGCAAATCTCCGAGCGGCATATAGGCCTCGTTGTACGGACCCATCAGCTCCTTGCAGCGCAGGCTCGCTTCCGCGTATTTGCCCGAAGCGAGCAGCTCGCGCACCGCCTGCAGCGACGCCTTGGCGCCGGGCGCTTCCCACTCCTTGCGGCCGCCCGACCAGAGCGAATCCTCGTTCAGCTGCAGCAGTTCGGACTCCACATGGCCGTGGATCATCGCGCCGAGCCGGCCGTTGCCGATCGGAAGCGCTTCGGTCCATCTGCGGGCGGGTTCGATATATTGAAGTTTCATTCCGGACCCTCCTCGTTTGTACTCGCGCCGGACGACGCGGACCGTTCCCGGCTCAGGTCGCGGGAGGCGGCGACGGCGATCGTGCGGAATTCGCGCCCGTTGTTGCTGCTGGCCGGGTCGTCTTCGCGGGAAGGCCGCACGGCGCAGTAAAAGTGGTACAGCACGCCGTCGTGCATGACGACCGAAGGCTTGTGGGCGTAAGTCTCATCCAGCTCGCCTGCCGCGCCTACCGGGACGATCGGGTCCGGATGGGCCTCCCAGCGCAGCAGATCGGCCGAGACGGCCACGCCTTCTTCGGCTTTCCGGTAATCGTAGCCGAAGAAAAACATCACCCATTCGCCGCCGTTCCTCAGCACGCACGGATCGCTGACGAATCCGCGCTTCCACCCGATCTCGTCGACGCGCAGCACCGGGTTGCCGGCGTGGCGGGTCCAATTGGCGAGATCGTTCGATGTCGCCACGCCGGTCTGCTCGACCCATCCCGGCGTATTTTGATTTTTCGCGTTGTAGAACAGGTAGAACGTGCCGTCGTGCTCGACCAGACATTCCTTGTACAAGCCTCCGCGCTCCCAATCGGCGCCCGTCTCGGGCGTCAGAATCGGCTCGGGCAGCCGATGCCATTCCAGCAGGCGCTCGTCCTCGGACCAGGCGATGCCGATCCGGGCCGCGCCTTCCTCGTAGCCGTCCTCGGGGTAGCTGTGGTAGACGAGCCAATACTTGCCGTCCCATTTTTTCAGCGTCGCCGGTCCGCTCAGCTCGTTGTCCCGCATCATCCACGTTCCGGCAACATTTTTGGAATCCCAGTTTCCCGACCCGTTGCGCTCCAGAATGACGCCGTACGGCTCCCAGTTCAGCAGATCGCCGCTCGTCGCCAGCGCCGTCTGGTATCCGACGCCGTCGAAGCCGACGTACATCATGAAGAACCGGTCCAGGTGCCGGAACACGAACGGACAATCGACCGCGCTGCTGTCGAAGCTGCCCGGCTTGCCGGAGCCGGTCAGCACCGGTCGGCCGTACTTGTACGGGGTCAAATAGGGCGTAATGTTCATTGCTTCTCCTCCGTATGCCGCAGCCGGACGAACCGGAGCGTCTCTCCCGGCGCGGTATCCAGCCCGATCTCTCCGTCAATGGCCGTTGCCGCCGCTCCGCCGCGGCTGCACATCGCGCCTTCGGGCCAGGGGGCGTACATGCGCAGCCTGCCGCCCGCTTCGGACAGCACCTCGACCCATTCCGTCCGCCCGTCGCGCCGTTCCGCGCTGACCAGGAAGCCGCCCACGGCCCGCAAGGTGCGGAATTCCGCGGATCGCCCGGCCGGCCAGTTCGGGAACAGCCGCAGCACGCCGTTGTAGCTTTGCAGCAGACATTCGTTGATGACGACGGGCAGCGCGGTGTTTTCGAACCAGACGCCCATCCGGGACATGAAGTCGAAGCGCAGGGAATCCTCGTAGCGGCCGCCGGTTTGCAGCACCATATCCGTGCACGCGCCGTTGGGCATCAGGCAGTATTCGATCTGCCGCTTGAACTTCTCAAGATCGAGGATGCCCAGCCGGGCCCCTTGCAGATGATAGAATACAAGCTCGTTGCCGCCTTCGTTGCGGTGGTTCAAGTACGAACGGCAGGCCAGCTCGTACAATTCCGGCGGCGAATGAAGGCCGTGCTCCTCGCCGGGAAACACCGTAAAGGCGCTGTTGGGCGTGTTGTAGACCATCTCCGGGTTTTCGTCCGGCACGGACACGAACACCCGCCCGCCGTCCGCCGTTTCCGCGGTCGGGTGCTCGGGCATATGCGCCAGCGCGTCGGCGACTTCGGCCATCAGATCCGCCTCCGCCTCCACGACGTCCAGCGCCTCGCACGCTTGAAGATAGGCGCGGAACACAAAGCGGAACAGCGTGATGTCCGTCAGGCTGTCGGCGTTCAGAGCAAGGCCGGGCGTCAGCCCGTACAGTTCGGGCGGCACGGTCGGGAAGATGCGATAGACGCCGTCGTTCTCCCGCCGCGCGTCCGGCCGTCTCATGTAGGCGGCCATGAACTGCGCGGCCAGCCGGATCGGTTCGAAGCCCCGGTGCCGCAGGAAAGAGAGGTCCATCGTATACAGGTAATGCCACCACAGGCTTTGCACGACCCACGGCGTCGTGCACATGACCCAGCCGAAGGGCGGTCCCGCGTTCGGGTTGATCGTCATGTCGACGGGATAAGCCGACACCGGGTAGAACGCGCCCGGCAGCCCGTAATACTCCTCGGCCCACTTGCGGCTGACCGGCGTGATATGGTGAACCATCTCCACATAAGGCAAATGGCGTTCGGCATGGTTGGCGGAAAAAGCGAGCCAGAACGGCTGCTGCGTATTGTAATCCAGATGATAGTCGCCGTGCCACGCCGATCCGATCCTGTCGTGCAGCCAGTTGGCGAACAAACCCGGACAAGTGACGCCTTCCCGGACGCCGCATTGGAAAAAGTACAGGTTCCGGTACCACGTCCGCTCCAGCGCCTCATCGTCCAGCTTCACGCCCGAGCGGCTCCAGAACGATTCGTACGCTTCGCGGGTCCGTTCCCGCGCGTCCTGCAGCGCTTGCTCGCCGAGACCGTTGTCCCCGGCTTCCGCAGCGGCCTTCCCGCGCGCCGGCTTGGCAGCGGAGGACACGTCCCGGTCCCATCCATGCTCGAGCTCGACCGCGGCGAGGAAGACGCCGGCCGGCCGGAGCGCGCGCTCGAGCCGGTCGCCGCCGTCCTTGTCCATGTAATCGTCGAGATGCGTGGCCACAATGCCGTTCCGCGTCATGTTGTTGACGCGCAGCGGCTCCAGCGCGTCGGACAGCGTAACCGTCAGGCGAAACGCTTTGTCCTTCCCGTGCCGCACTCCGGCGGCTTCCGAATAGGGCAGCGTCTGCCGGAAAGACAGCGTGCCGGCGGCCGGGTCAACCGTTCGCTCCGCGGCCGGAATGTCGGACGGCGTGGAGGGGTCCGGCATGAGCCGGACCCGGTTAAACGGCGCGGCCGCCGGAAGGCCGTCCGCCCCTTCGAAGCTCAGCCACAGCCGGTCGTCCGTCGGCTCCGCGAATAGGCGCAGCGTCGCCGGCTCGCCTCCGACGAGAAACCCGACTTCGCACGTCCCGCGGGCGATGTCGACCGTGTGCCCGACGATTTCCGCCTTCCGGCGGTCGAAGCCGAGAACGACGGACCCGCACGGCATCGGCCGGGGATACGGCTTGTTGTAAGGCTCCTTGAGCATCAAACAATATTCCCGGTACCACTCGTCCTCCACCAGCGAATCCAGATCCGCCGGCAGCTCCCGCAGTCTGCGGAACACGTCCTCGAACGTGCCGACGCGGGCCGGATCGAGCTCCGCGATCCGCTGGTCCCACACGCCGTTGTGTCCGAAATAAAGCACGACCGCATCCGGCCGGGTCGTGACGACGACGCCCATGCCGCCGTTGCCCAGCAGTCCTCCGGAGAAAAAATCCGGCGCGATCCGCGAACAGACAATCGGATGCAGAGCCGCCCGTTCGATCGCCCTGAAGGTTGCGCCTTCGGGCGTCCTTTGACCATTCATGCTTAGTCCCCCGCGTCCTGTAAATTTGCGGAGAGCAACGCCGATCGTCGCTCTCCGTGAACGGCCGAGACTTCAGCCGGCTACTCTTTATCTTGTTTTCCCGACGACGATCAACCGGCCTGGTTCCGCTTCATCGTGTCGTAGGCTTCCTGATAAATCTCCAGCATCCGCTTCAGGTTCATGCTGTTCAGACGCTCGACGTACGCGTCCCATTCGCTGTCCAGCTTGGCGTCGCCGAGAATGAACCGGGCGTTCATCTCGCGCACTTGTCCGTCGATCGTCGATTTCAGATTCGCGATCTCGTTGGATTGCTCGGTCGTGAAGTAAAGCGGCGGAATGACGTCCTCGTTCGGGTTTTTGAACGCTTCGTATTTCTGCGTCTCGGCATACAGGATCGGCTCGACCGAATCGGGGTCCGTCACGGCCCATCCAAGGCGGAATTCGTTCGTTTCGTTCATCGGGAAGCTGTTGTACCAGTGAATCTTCTGCGCGCCGCTGGTCGGCGTAAGCGCCTGGAACAGCGCCGGCTTGCCGTCGATTCCCATCTGGTCCGCGTCGGCCTTGCTCCATTCGATGCCTTCCCGGCCGTATTTGCCGTTCAGCAGCACTTCCTGCGTGTAGAAGGCGTCCGCCCAACGCATCGCCACGTCCGGATGCTTGGCCGCATTCGTAATGATGTAGCGGCCGCTGACCGCCGTATACGGCGTGTTGCTGGCGATCTGCACGCCTTGCGGTCCCTTGAGCGGCGGGATTGCCTTGTATTCCAGCCAGCGGCCGCTCTCGCCGTAAAATTGCGTAAAGTTGCCCATATGCAGGCCGGAGACGACGCCGAGCAGCGGCACGTCCGGGTTCTCGCCGAGCTGCTTGAGCTGGGAGTTGTCCATGGTGAGCGATTCGGGAGCGATCAAGCCGTCGGCATACAGCTGGTGAAGGTAAAGGAGTCCTTCCTTCCATTCCGGCTTGTTAAACGCGGCGTCGATCTTTCCGTCCTTGAGCAGCAAGCCGAAATTATCGTGCGTGATGTTATCGTAGATGAAAGCGTTCATGACGAAATTGTCGATGTTGTTGCCCGGAGTGGCGATCGAGCCGGCGAACGGGATTTCGTCCGCTTTGCCGTTCCCGTTCGGGTCCTGCTCCTTGAACGCTTTGAGCACATGGTGAAATTCCTCGGTTGTCGTCGGCATGTCCAGGGCAAGCTTCTCCAGCCAAGGCGTGTAGATCCACAGCTTCTGGATGACGGTGCAGTGATAGCAATCGCTTACATAGGGCAGCGCATAGATTTTTCCGTCCGGAGCGGTGGCGATCTGCTTGATCAGCGGATCGGAAGCGAACATCTTCTTCGTCTCCGTGCCGAATTTCTCGATGAGATCGGTCAATTCCACAAAAACGCCTTCCTGGCCGTAGATCGCCTGCTGTGCCGCGGGCACGTTAAAGTTCATGATCACGTCCGGCAGATTGCCGCTCGTCAGCGTCAGGTTCAGCTTGTCGAGCGCATTGGAGGGAGGAACGACTTCCCATTCCACATGGACGTTCGTCTTCTCCTCGTACCAGCGGGTGAACTCGTTGTCCTCGAACGATTCCACGTTGGCGTCGCCCATGACCATAACTTTAAGCGTCGTTTTCTCCGCGACGATCGGGAACTCGCCGGCCGGAGCCGCGATGTCGCCGTCGCCCGCCGCAGCGCTTCCGGAAGGCACCGCGCTTGCGCCGTTCCCCTTATTGTTGTTGCCTCCCGAGCAGCCCGCCAGCGCCAACGCCAGACAGAGCAGCGCCAGCCCACTTGTTTTTACCGACTTTCTCATGGATGAACCCCCTGATCTCAAATTGTAGGCGATCAGCCCTTGATCGAGCCGATCATAATGCCTTTGACGAAAAATTTCTGAACGAACGGATAAATGAGCAGCATCGGAGCGGACGAGACGACGATCAGCGAATATTTCAGCAGCTCGCGCAGCCCTTCCCGCTTGGCCGCCTCTTCGACATCGGTCAGCATGCTCAGGTCCAACTGGTTCTGTACAAGTATTTCCCGCAGGACGATCTGCAACGGCAGCAGGTCGCGGCTCTTCAGGTACAGCAGCGCATTAAAGTATTGGTTCCAGTGGCCAACCGCATAGAACAGCGTAATGACCGCCAGAATCGGACCCGAGAGCGGGATGACGATTTTCCACAGATACTTGAAGTCGCTGCAGCCGTCCAGATGCGCCGCCTCCAGCATTTCCCGAGGTAGCGTCGTCTGGAAGTAGGTGCGCGTGATGATCATGTTCCATACCGACATGGCCGTCGGCAGCAGCAGCGCCCAGCGCGTATCCATCAGCCCGAGGTCCTGCACGAGCAGGTAGGTCGGAATGAGCCCCCCGGTGAACATCATGGTAAACAAAAATACAAACAACAGCGGAGTGCGTCCCACAAAATCATGCCTGGACAGCGGGTAAGCCGCCAGCACCGTCAGCGCGACGTTGATCGCCGTGCCGGCCGCCGTATAAAGAAGCGAATTCAGGAAGCCGGTGCCGATCATGCCGTTCTTGAAGATCGCCTTGTAGCCTTCCACGTTCGGCTCGACCGGCCACAGCCAGACGCGGCCCGAGATCACCGCGTCCGAGTCGCTGAAGGAGGCGCTTAAAATGTAGATGAGCGGATACAGCACGATCAGCGCCATAAAGCAGAGAAAGAAGTAGTTCACGACCGTAAAGCTCCGGTCTCCCAACGATTGCTTCGCAAAAGGATAGTCCATGAGTTCGCCTTTCTACCACAAACCGGTTTGTCCGATTTTTTTGGCCACCTTGTTTACAGTCAGCAGCAATGCCAGGCCGATCACGGATTTGAACAGGCCGATGGCGGCCGTGTAATCGTATTGGGGCACCATCGCGGTCAGTCCCTGTTTGTAAACGTAAGTGTCGATGACTTCCGACGTGCGCAAATTCAACGGATTTTGCAGCAGCAGCACTTTCTCGAACCCGATGTCGAGCACATGTCCGGTGTTCAGAATGAACAGCGTCACCGCGATCGGCAGAATGCCCGGCAAGTCGACGTAGAGAATGCGCTGCAGCTTGCTCGCGCCGTCGACGATCGCCGCCTCGTGCTGGGACGGATCGATGCCGGCCAACGCGGCAATGTAGATCACGCAATTGAAGCCGATCGTCTGCCAAATTTCCGATACGACATAAATCGTCTTGAAGTATCCCGGCGTGCCCATGAAATTGACGTGCTCGAAGCCCAGCCAGCCGATGATCAGGTTCACGATGCCGGTGCGCATGGCGAGAAACTGCAGAATGATGCCCGCCAGCACAACGACGGAGATAAAATACGGCGCGAACGTGATCATTTGCACGGATTTTTTGAACAGGCGTTTGCCCGCGTAGTTTAAACTCAAAGCGAAAATGATCGGCAGCGGAAATCCGGCAAGCAGACTGTACAAGCTGAGCCCTACCGTATTCCGTAAAATTCTTCCGAACTCGTACGAGCGGAAAAAGCGTTCGAAGTGCTCGAAGCCCACCCAACCGCTGCCCAGAATTCCCCTGGTGACCGAAAAATCCTTGAATGCGATCTGCGCGCCGTACATCGGTCCGTACTTGAAGATTACAATGTAGGCGAGCGGCAGCGCAATCAGCGCGTACAGCTGCCAGACTTTGGCCATCTGCCTGAGCGTTTGCGCGAAACCCGCTCTCGTGCCGGAAACCATGTTGTCGAACACCTCCCTTCGAATCTCCGAACCTCTTCAAGGCTCCGTCTGTTATTGCGTCTGTTGCTGCGTCATCGGCCGTGACACGATTGAGTATAAGAAAACGCTTACGAAACTGGCAAGGTGAAGTTCCCGAAAATGTGCAGCAGCCTTTTTTCGACGATGTGCAAACGCTTTCGGCTTGTGCACGGCTTTAGATTGAGCCGCCGCCGCAGCGCCCGAACCGATATGCGTCTGCCGAAAATACGCATTTGCCGCGTAGTTGTCCGCCTGCGCTTTCCATCCCGCGCCGCGGGCGGTAATATACAGGCGACAGGCCTGCCGGAAACGAAGCGGGCGGCGGCGATTTGGCCGACGCTTCTCTTCCAGCGGGCCTGCAAATTCACAATGAGGAGCGATATCCGGCATGCCAATCGATCGTTTAGCGCTCGTGCGCCGTCATAATCCCGTCGTCGACCGTTTCGACCCGGGCGCCTCCCTGACGGTCGGCAACGGCGACTACGCGTTTACCGTCGACGCGACGGGGCTGCAAACCTTTCCCGCACTGTACGAGAACGGCGGCGTACCGCTCGGCCATTTGTCCAACTGGGGCTGGCATACTTTTCCGAACCCGGAAGGCTATCGGATGGAGACGTTTAAGCCGACGCACTTCCGCACGTTTAACGGACGCAGCGTCGGGTTTCCGTACGCGCCGCGCGGAGCGGAGCGCACTGCGGAGTACGATTGGCTGCAGGCGAATCCGCATCGGCTGCATCTGGGCCGAGTCGGCTTCCGCTTGCGGCTGCCGGACGGCGGGGAAGCCGCGGCCGCGCATCTGACCGACATCCGCCAGACGCTCGACCTGTGGACCGGCGTGATCGTCAGCCGGTTCAGCGTGGGCGGACGACGAACGACCGTGCGCACCTGCTGCCATCCCGAATCGGACTTGATCGCGGTGCGGATTCGTTCCGAACTGATCGGCGCCGGAGCGCTGCAGATCGCATTCCGTTTCCCGTACGGCAGCGGCTCCTTCTCCGCCCCGCCGGAATGGCAGCGGCCGGAAGCGCACACGACGGAATTGGCCGATATCTCGCCTCGCGCCGCGCTGCTGCGGAGAACGCTCGACAGCACGGCATACGAGATGGCAGTGGCCTTCTCCGGCGGCGCATTCGCCCGCGGCTCCTCCGACGATCCCCACTTGTTCCTGCTTACGCCTGAATCGGGCGATTGGGAGAATGGCGGGGCCGGCGGCCGGGAGGGGGGCGCGGATCCTGACAGCGAAGATGGCGGAGAACATTTCGAGTTCGTTTTCCGGACGGCTTCCTCCGGGGCCGGAGGCGCGCTGCCCGGCTATGCGGAGACCGAAGCGGCCAGCGCCCGGTATTGGGAAGCGTTCTGGCGCGGGGGCGCGGCGTTGGAGCTGGCCGGAAGCGCCGACCCCCGGGCGTTCGAGCTGGAGCGGCGCGTCGTGCTGTCGCAATATTTGACCGCCGTCCAGTCTTCGGGCAAGCTGCCGCCCCAGGAATCGGGGCTGACGCACAACAGCTGGTACGGCAAGTTTCATCTGGAGATGCATTGGTGGCATGCGGTCCACTTCGCGCTGTGGGGGCGGACGGAGCTGCTGGAGAACAGTCTGGTCTGGTATATGGACATTATGCCCCAAGCGCGGGCTTTGGCCGCGGCGCAAGGGTACGAGGGCGCCCGCTGGCCCAAGTGCGTCGGCCCAGACGGTGTCAACGGCCCCTGTTACATCGAGCCGTTCCTCATCTGGCAGCAGCCGCATCCGATCTATTATGCCGAGCTGGCCTATCGGAGCGGCGGCCGGTCGGCGCTGGAGCGTTACGGCGAGCTGGTGTTCGCGACGGCCGATTTCATGGCTTCGTTCGCCGAATGGGACGAACGGGGACGGCGTTACGTGCTGGGACCGCCGGTCGCCCCGGCGCAGGAAATTTACGATCACGGTTCGACCGTCAACCCGACGTTCGAGCTGAGCTACTGGGCGTTCGGGCTGACGGTCGCCTTGGCGTGGAGGGAGCGGCTCGGACTGCCGCCCGTCGACAAATGGACCCAAGTCGCCGCCGCCCTGGCGGAGCTGCCGACGACCGACGGGCTGTACGCCGCGGCCGAAACCGCTCCGGACACGTTCCGGGACGAGACCGGCGCGGATCTGATCGATCACCCGACGATGCTGGCTCCGCTCGGCATGCTGCCGGGAGGCCAGGCCGACCCGGAAACGATGCGGCGCACGCTGCACGAAGTGATGCGCAGATGGACCTGGGACCATACATGGGGCTGGGACTATCCGCTGACCGCGATGACCGCGGCCCGGCTGGGGGAAGGCAATCTGGCGGTCGACGCGCTGCTGATGGAGCGCGGGAAAAATACGTATTTGCCCAACGGTCACAATTATCAGCGGCCCGATCTGTCGGTCTATTTGCCGGGCAACGGCGGATTGCTGACCGCGGTGGCGATGATGGCCGGAGGATGGGACAACGGTCCGGACGCGCATGCGCCCGGCTTCCCGCAAGACGGATCGTGGAACGTGCGCAGCGAAGGTTTCCTCAGGATGCTATAAGGGAGATTGGGCTGTCAGGCAGCGCGACAGCAATTGCATCGCGCCGCCCTGCCGAAAATATTATGGAATCCGTTCGGCTCGGGATTCGGGGCCTTCGGCGCGGCCCGGTGCGGATTCGCTTTGCAGCTTGCGATAGGCGATCGGGGTCGTGCCGAATTCCTTCTTGAACACGTAGTAAAAATAGTTACTGGAGCTAAAGCCCGCGGCTTCGGCGATGTCGTGAACGAGCATGTCGGAGCTGCGGACGAGCTCTTCGGCTTTATTCAGCCGACTGCGGTTGACCAGCTCGTGAACGGTGAAGCCCGTTGCTTCCGTAAACAGCTTGTTCAGATGGCTGACGGAGTATTGGAGCCGCTCGGAGACGTCCGACACCGAGAAGTCGACGCGGCGGTAATGCTCTTCGATCATTTTGAGTCCCTTGTCCACGGTTGCGGCGTTTTTGCTTCTTTTCGCCTCGGCCTTGTCGCTCAGCGCGCCGGAGAACAGGCCAAGCAGCCAATCTCGTATTTCGGCCGCGGACTCCATGCCCGCAAGCCGGGCGTAAGCTGCGTCGTAACGCAGCGGAGCCGGCGGCCGTCCTTGGTTAGGGAGCGTGCGGGCGCTCTTCATGATGTTTGCCGCCGATTGCGCTATTATCGCGTAGACATCTTTGTAGAAGCAGTCTTGCAAATGCGCCAGCAGTCCGTCGATCGCCTCCGCCACCTTGCGGGGACGGCACAGTCTAAGCTCGTCGAGCACGGCCTTCTCCTTGTCATGCGGATACTCCTCGGCGTGCAGTGCCGGCAGGTCGCCGAAGGCGATCGCGGCCCCGGGACCGCGGAAAATCCGGTAGTGGGTGGCCGACAGCGCCCCTTCGTAGGAAAAGGCCGCTTCCGCCAACGATGCCGCAGGCTCGCCGATGCCGATCGTGACGCTAAGCTTCAAATATTGCTGAATATGGCGCTGAACCGTCTCCAGCGCTATCGCGAGGTTCGCCTCGCCGCCGGGAGCGAGCCCGAGAATCGCGGCAATGTGATCTTCGCCGATGTCGACGCAGACCGCCCGGCAGCGCCCGGACAATGTCTCCTCCGCGATGTTGGCCATGGCGTATCTCAATAGATAGCGATGTTCCCCGTCGTACGTTGCCTCGAACTGCCGATAACGATCGATCCGCAGCAGGACGACCTGTATCCGATCCGATTCGCCGAACGGCAGATCGTGATCCTTGACCGGAATCTGCCGGGAGGACCGGGTCGCATCGTGACCGAGCAGCAGACTGCGGAGCAGTTGGTCTCGCAGCAGCTTCCGGGTACGGCGGGAGAAGCTTTCCAGCGTTTCGTTTTTTTCCACCATGACCTCCAGCACCCGCGAGACCGTGCCGATGTCTCCGTCCGGGGCCGCGTGGCCCATGCCCTTCAACTGCTTGACCGCCAGCAGGGTCAGAGAGCGGATCGGAAAATAGATTTTGCGGGAGAGCAGCACCGACGCGGCAAAGCTGGCCGCAATCAGGCAGGCGCCTCCGATCAGCGTCAGGTTGCGGATGTCGATCAGGCTTTTGAACATCGTCGTATAAGGATAAATGCTGACGAAAACGAATCCGGTGCTCTCCAGATTCGTTCTCTGCCAGGTGAATACATATTGTTCTCCTTCGACCTTCTCGATGAAGCTGCCCGAGGCGGCTTCGCCGGAAGCTTCGATTCGGCCGCGATAGCGGAACCGCGACGTCTCATCGGCGAAGGACGCTTCGTCCGCGGCCGTCACGAAACGGCCGTCCTGCTGCAGGATGACGAGCCGGTTCCACGGGTCGTCGGCCATCTCGGAGACGAGGCTTCGGAGCTGGCCGCCGTCCAGATTGATGATCATCGCTCCGAGCACATGCCCGCTGACCGAGGACGGCTCGGTCACGATCAACGAGAGGGCGGGAACGCCTTGGGGCAAGCCGGGCATCGCGTCCCGCAGAAGATACGGAATGCGGGGCGAGCTGTAGCTGAAATTTCTTACGATATCGGTCATTTCCCGGTCGGGAAAACGTTCGAGGTCCGAGTTGGGATAGCGCGAGGAAATGACGGTATCCAATTGTAGGTTGTATAAGTAGATGGAATGGACGATCGGGTTCATCTGGATGAAACGGTTCATTCGCGTCGTCAATTTGTTCTGGTCATAGACGTCGAGCTCGTCTCCCGAAAACATGGCCGGAAAAATGCTGTCGTCGTAATACAGCCCGTAGCCGCCCTTGACGGTGGAGGTGTAGAGGTAATTGGAGATGTTCTGGGTCTGGGCCAGCAGCTTGCGTGAAAGCGCGTCGATCTCGTCCTTCATGACGCGTTCGGCCCGCCAATAGTAAAAGCCGAAGGCGAACAGCACGTTCAGCAAATTAATCAGCATGAAGGACAGCAGCAGCTTGGCGAACGTGCTGCTCCGCGCATGCCGGGCAGACTTTCTCAATCCTTCGAACAGGCTCATACGCACGTCCTCCTGAAAGCGCTTTAGCATAGGGGTACGCCCAGCCGGTCTTCGACGGCCAGCTTCCCAGGCAGCGAGCGTCCGGTTTATGCGAACGTTCGCATTTAAATATAGGATATTTTCCATTTGCCTGTCAATCGCTTTTTGTTCATGGTTTGGTCCGTCTGCAAGGATGAAAAACCGCGCATGAACCGCGCCTCCGATTGTCAGGTTGCATCTATCGATCGGAGGCGCGGTTCTCTTAGTTTCCGACGGGAGAGCAAGCCTGGACCGCCAAGATCCGGTCGACGACCAGCGTGCGGAAGCCGCGCTTCCGGACGTCGTACACGCGCGCCTTGCCGTTGCGGATCGAGAACAGATCGACCCGGCGCATCGTGAACTTGCCGCTTGTGTCTACGTAAATCAAATCGACCTTTTGTCCGACGCACTTCTCGATAACCGATGAATTCACCAGAAGGAATCAACTCCATGACAGGAACATTTGTTCTTATTTTAACGAATGGAGCAGGCAATGGCAAGGGTCCATCGGCAGGGTTTCTTTCGTCGCTTTTTCTCGAATCGCCAAAAAGAGGCTGTCCGCAAGCCAACTGCTTGGAGGACAGCCTCTTCATAATAGGCTCTTCTTTACGAAGGTTCCGTCAAATAACGCCCGACGATGCTCAAGAACACCTTGGCCGACTGCAGAAGAGCGCGCTCGTCGATGTCGAAGCGGGGATGGTGATGCGGATAATGCGTCCGCTCGTCTTCTCCTCTTGCGCCGACGTACAGGAAGGAGCCCGGCTTGTGCTGCAGATAATATGCGAAATCCTCGGCTCCCATGCGCTTCTCCAGGTCGACGATCGCGGCATCCGGCAGGGTGCCGGCGACAGCTTCGCGAACGATGGCGGTTTCCTTGCTATGATTGACGAGAGACGGATAACCGTTCATATAATCGACGCGGATGGACGCGTGGGAGGAGCGGGCGACGCCTTCGGCAATGATCCGCACCTCTTGCTCGATCAGCGCTCTGACTTGGGGATCGAAGGTGCGGACGGTGCCTTCGAGCATCGTTCTGCCGGCGATGACGTTAAAGGCGGTGCCGCCCTGGATTTTGCCGACGCTGACGACGGCCGGATGCATCGGACCGACTCTGCGGCTGACGATCTGCTGCAGCTGTCCGACGAGCTCGCAGGCGATCACGATGGAATCGACGGATTCGTGCGGACGCGCGGCGTGCCCGCCTTTGCCCTCGACATGGATCGTAAAGGCGTCCACGTTCGCCATGAAGGTGCCGTCGCACAGTCCGATCTGGCCGACGGGCAGCTCGGTGGCCAAGTGGATGCCGAACACGGCATCGACCCCGTCCAGGCAGCCGTCGGCAATCATGGCTTGGGCGCCTCCCGGCGGCTTCTCCTCCGCATGCTGGAACAGGAAGACGATCGAGCCGCGCAGCTTCTCCCGCTGCTCGCTGAGCAGGGTGGCGACGCCAAGCAGCGAGGAGGTATGGCCGTCGTGTCCGCAGGCATGCATGACTCCGGGAACGGTGGAGGCGTACTCGACGTCCTTCTCGTCCTGGATCGGAAGCGCGTCGAAGTCGGCCCGGAGCGCAATCGTCGGGCCCGGACCGGCGCCGCGCAGCACGCCAACTACGCCGCCTCCGCCGACTCCCGTCCGCACCTCAAGCCCGAGCTTCTCCAGCTCCGCGGCGATAAAGGCGGGGGTGTGCTTTTCCTCGAAGGACAGCTCGGGCCGCTGGTGCAAATATCTGCGCCAGCTCACAATCCGGCTGCCGAGCCTGTCCTCGATTTCCCGATGCCATTGGCCAATCAGATGTTCTGTCACAGGTGATCGTCTCCTTTTATAGCCTACTAATCCGAGTTATAAAGTTAAGTATAAGCGATCAAAACAAGGGCGGGCAAGCGTCAGGCGGAAGAAGCCGGCAATTGGAACGATTTGCTATAATGGGGAAGAGCAATGTGATCCATTTTGCTCTTATTTCCTCTTTTTTGCTTTCATACGCATGAAATAACATGTTATATTATGATTGAAATTGAAAGTCGAGGTGCATGACTTGCTTCCCATTCAACGCAAATCCGCGATTATCGAATATTTGTCCAATGAAGGCGGCTGTACGATTAAGCAGCTTAGCGGGATCTTGAACGTGTCGGAGATGACGATTCGCCGGGACCTGAAGCAGCTGGAAGCCGGCGGCAGCGTGATTCTGTCGCACGGCGGGGCTGTGCTCGCTCCGGATTATGTGAAGGAACCGAAGGCGCTCGATAAAGAAAACCGGAATCGGGACGTCAAGGAACGGTTGGCTTCTTATGCCGTAGAGCATTTCGTGAAAGACGGGGACGTGCTTGTTCTCGAAGGGGGGACAACTGTCTCCCGAATGGCTTCGTATCTGGGGGGGTTCTCCCAGTTAACCGTGCTGACGAACGGATTAAGCACGCTGAACTCGCTAAGGGAGGAAGCCGGACGGCATGTCGTGCTGTGCTGCGGAGGAACGCTTCGGGAGCAGTCCGGGACGTTCGTCGGTCCCGTCGCGGAATCGTTCTTCGATCAATTCCATGCCGACACCGTGTTCCTGTCCGGATTGGGGTTCACGCCGGAGACCGGCTTTACGGACCCGAATTTGCTGGATACCCGGGTGAAGCAGGCGATGATTCGTTCCGCCCGGCAAACCGTCATGGTGCTGGACTCGTCCAAATTCGGGGCCAGATCGTTCACGACGACCGTCATGGCGCCGGAGGTGTCCGCGGTGATTACGGATAGCGGCATCCCGGCTGACCTCGCAGAGTATTTCAATCGCCGCGGCATTCCTCTGCATCTCGTATAGAGGGGTCTTGTCTGAATTATCTCCGATAAGAACGCGTTCACCGTCCTAAAGACGACGAAGGCGTTTTTATTTGAATAACGATGTTATAAAATGATAATATGTGTTACAATGTGATCGGATGGATTTGATTATAAGGAGGAAACCACACAAATGTTAACAGAGAACGCAAAAAAGAAAAATTATAACTTGGCGCCGGCCGTACAAGTCAAACATATGGACTCCTATGCGTGGCAGGGCTACGACTCGATTGCGAAAGAGCTTCAAGCTCGGATCGACGGCTTGTCGCATCGCGCTGCGGTTCTCGTAATCGAATGTTATCCGACCGTGCGCCAGGAGGAGATTGTGCAGGCGATCCGCTCGCGGCTGAACCCCGCGAAGATCGTCCGTTCCGATGAGGCGGCGATGACCGGGGAACAAATCAAAGCGCGAGTTCAGCGTTATTTGACGGACGATCGGGTATTCGGCCATCTGTCGCCGTATACGATCGATGAGTTTTATCCGCAGGATCGGCTGGAGGAGCTAAGAGGCGAAGTAAGCTCGGTTACGGACGGACTCGTGGTCGTGATCGGCTTCGGCGCTTCCTTGGTCGCGGAGGGAGATATTCTCGTCTACGCCGACATTGCCCGCTGGGAAATTCAGCAGCGCTATCGGTCCAAGGAGTTCGGCAATTGGCGTATGGACAACCGGGAGGAGGACACGCTTCGCAAATATAAAGCCGGCTTCTTCTTCGAATGGCGAATGGCGGACCGTCTGAAACGCAAGCTTTTCTCCCGAATCGATTATTACCTGGACACGAATGTGAAAGACGATCCGAAGATGGTCACCCGGGAGGCGTTGACGGCCGGGCTTCGGCAGACGGCTTCCCAGCCGTTCCGTCTGGTTCCCTATTTTGACCCCGGCGTATGGGGAGGCACATGGCTGGAGGAGCATATCGATCTGCCGCCGAAAGAGAAGCCGTACGCATGGGGCTTCGACGGCGTCCCCGAGGAGAACAGCCTGTATTTCCAATACGGCCCGGTTCGCGTGGAGCTGCCGTCCCTCAATCTGGTGTTTTTCCAGCCTCGCGAGCTTCTCGGAGACCGGGTGTACGCCCGCTTCGGAGCGGAGTTCCCGATCCGGTTCGACTTCCTGGATACGATCGGGGGCGGCAACCTGAGCCTGCAGGTTCACCCGACGACGGACTATATCCGCCAGACGTTCGGAATGCCCTATACGCAGGATGAGAGCTACTATATTCTCGACTCCAAGCCGGGAGCGCTTGTGTACCTTGGCTTGAAGGAGGACGTCAACCCCGAGGAGATGATGCGGGACTTGCGGCGCGCGCAGGCCGGAGAGCTGTCGTTCCCGGCCGAACGATACGTGAATACCTATCCGGCCAACAAGCACGACCACTTCCTCATTCCGGCGGGAACGATTCACTGTTCGGCGGCGGATTGCATGGTGCTGGAGATCAGCGCGACGCCTTACATTTTCACCTTTAAGCTGTGGGACTGGGGCCAGATCGGCCTGGACGGCAAGCCTCGTCCCGTTCATCTCGAGCATGGCGAGAAGGTTTTACAGTGGGACCGTACGACGTCGTGGGTCGAAGAGCAGCTTATCAACCGGGTCGATCAAGTCGGAGAGGGTGCGGGCTGGAGCGAGGAAAGAACGGGGATGCACGAATTTCAGTTCATTGAAACCCGGCGCCACTGGTTTTCCGAACCGGTCCTGCACGAGTCGAACGGAAGCGTTCATATGCTGAATCTCATCGAAGGCGAAGAGGCGGTCGTGGAAAGCCCGAACGGAGATTTCGAGCCCTTCGTCGTCCGGTTTGCGGAAACCTTCATCATCCCGGCTTCTATTGCCAGCTATACGATCCGTCCCAGCGGCCCGAGCGAAGGCAAGAAGATTGCCACGATCAAAGCTTACGTTCGGCCTTGATCCGGACATCGCCGGCTGCAGCCGCTCCCCCTAGGCCGGCCGGTTCGCAGGATACGCTCGCGCATGCGATCCGGGAGGTTCTCTGCTGCCTGTGGAAACATCGGCAACCCTTGTGGTAACATCAAGGGAAGAGAGCGGCGGATAAAGCGGGGGGACGGAGAATGGCGACCAACATACGGGATGTGGCGAAAGCGGCCGGCGTGTCGGTGGCGACCGTGTCCAAAGTATTGAACGGCTATACGACGGTTAACGAGCAGACGAAAGAGAAAGTGTTGAAATACGTGAAGGAGCTGCAGTTCCGGCCGAACCAGGCGGCCAGGTCCCTGGTCGGCCGCCGTTCGATGACGATCGGGATTTTCCTGACGACGGGATTGGCCCACCCGTTCTTCGCCCGGATTCTGGTGGGAATGGAGCAAGCTCTGCAGGCGAAAGGCTACGATCTGATCTATCTGGCCCAGATGTCCTGGGGCAAGGAGTACAGCTTTGTTCGGCATTGTCAGAGCCGCAATGTCGAAGGGGTTGTCGTCTTCGGCTTCCAGCATGAGGTTACGGATTTCGGAGAGCTGATCGAATCCGACATTCCCGCCATGTTCATCGATCTGGACATTCGGGAAGGGCGCGCCGGATTCATCAGCTCGGACAACCGGGAAGCGACGGAGCGGGCTGTCGCTTACTTGGCCAAGCTGCGGCATCGCAGATTGGCGTACATAAGCGGCAACAAGGATTCCTACGTGGATATCCATCGGTTCGCAGGGTTCCGGGCGGGATTGGAGCAAGCCGGCATTCCCTATCGTCAGGAGTACACGGCGGAAGGGGATTTCACCCAGGAGGCGGGATATGCGGCGATGCAGCGCTTGCTGGCCCTGCCGGAGCCGCCGACGGCTGTCGTCTGCTGCTCGGACATGAGCGCGATCGGGGCGATCGAAGCGATCCGGGAGGCGGGGATGTCCGTGCCGGAGGACTTCTCGGTGCTCGGATTCGACGATATCGAGCTGGCCGGATACGTGAGGCCGGCGCTGACGACGGTGCGCCAGGATATGATCGCGATCGGCCGGAAGGTGATCGAGCAACTGGACGCGCTCATTACCGACGAGACGCTTGACCCTCCCGCGGCGATCGTACAGACGGAGCTGGTCGTGCGCGATTCGTGCGGTCCGGCCAAAGCCGATTAGATTAGGCGAATAAGGCGATCCCCCAGCGTCTCCATGTGCGGAGAGCGGTCGGGGGATCGCCTTTTTGTTAGGGCGGCAACGTAAGGATCCTATTCGCAAGAACGCCGAAGGCAGAATAGTCGCGACTAAGCTTCCTCGCGCAATTCCTCGAGCAGGTTCGCCTTCTCCATTCTTCTGAGCGGTCCTTGAACCGAGATTACGCCGACAAGCAGGGCGGCCCCGCAAGCGATCAACGACGCTCTCCAAGGGAATTCGAACGGGAAGTCTTGAACGCTGCCGCTCAGCTGCCCATAAAGCAGGTAGCACAATCCGGCTCCGAGCAGGATGCCCCAGAAGCTGCCGATGACGCCGAACCAGACGCCTTCCGCGGTCGCCATCTTGCGAATCTGCCCCATCGTCATGCCGACGGCCTGCAGCAGACCGATCTCCCGGCGGCGAAGCAGCAGATTCGTCTGTACGGTGTTGATAATGTTGAGACTGCCGATGACGCCGATGACAGCCAGGAAGCCGTAGACGAAGATTCGCATTTGCAAGTTGAAGTTGCGCGTCTGCTTCTGGGCTTCGGCATAATCGATCAGTTGGCTGCCGGGATGCGAGCGCGCAATTTCCCGCAGCTTCGCGCGAATCGGCTCCGCGTCCGCTCCGTCTCGAAGCGCAACCTCCAAGCCGCGCCGCTCGGCGTCGTAATCGGAGGGAGGATATTCCCCGGCCGCCCCTTCCAGCAGCTCGGCGAATGTCGATCGCGTCCCGATAATCGTTAACATGCTGCTGGAGTAGGACGCATCGAACGGCGATTCCGTCAGTATGCCCGCTACCGTCACCTCCCGGATGTCCGGGTCCTCTTCGGCCGAACCGGCGTTGGCCCAGACGGCGATTCGATCTCCGACCCGGTAGCGGGTCAAGTCCATAATCGCTTTTTTGCCATTGTTCGTGAAGGGCTTGATCGTCTGGAGGAGCAGCACGTTGTCGCCTTCCGCCAGCCGTGCCGGATCCGTCGTCCCCGAACGCAAGTATTTGGAAGCCTGCTTCAGCCTTGCCTCGTCGTAAACCAGCACCCGGGTCGGAATTCGGCTGTTTTCTTCGCCTCCGACATTCGTTTTCTCGTAATCCGTTTCTGTGATCGTTCGGATGCCGCCGCCCAACTTCGGCTCCGGCACGAGAGAGAACAGGCTCATTCTGTCGTAGACGCCGTAGACGGCTTCGACTCCGGGCAATGCGGCGATCTCTTCCATCAGCGCATCGGGAATCCGTTCGCCGGGCGCAGGAACGTTTCCGCTCTTGTCCGGGAGCGCGGTCCTGGTCAACCGGAAGGCGATTCTATCGTCCTCGTTCGTCGTTGTCGTTAGGGTCAAGGCCTGCTGCGTAAAATAGTGGAACACGATAAACAACAGGATGCTGATCACGATCGAGAAGGTAGTAATCCGAAATTTCGTCCGATTGCGCCGAATGTTGTTTGACGCCATGCGGCCTTCGATTCCGGCCAGATTCAGGAGCGAAGGAATCCGCAGCTTGCGATACGTTTCCCGAACGATCCCTCCCGCGCCTTTGGCCGCGTCGACCGGCGAGACGCCGGATGCCTTGCGCGCCGGGAGCCAAGCGGCCAGATAGACGGCGATGTAGCCGATCGCGAGGCTGCCTGCGAAAATCCACCAATGGAACGTCAGCTCGAACGTCTCCATCATCAGAATTTTCAATCCGGCCTGCATCATCAGCCATAACGCCAACCAAAGTCCGAACCCTCCGATCAGCAGGCCGGCGGGAACGCCGATCGTGGAGAGAACGGTCGCTTCGCGCAGGACCAGGCTGCGGATTTGCGCCGGCGTGGCGCCCAGCGTGCGGAGCAGGCCGAACTGGCGGACGCGTTCCAGAACGGCGATATGGAAGGCGTTATAGATTACGGCGACGGTCGACAGTACGACAAGACCGATCAAGATGCCGAAAATGACGGCGAGCGCCGTGTTCAGACTGTCGTCTTCCGATTCTCCGAGATAGGCGAGCAGGGTGTTATTCGTGAACAGACTGGAATTCAGTCCGGTAAAGTCGTCGATCTGCGCGCTGATATCCACTCCGGACTTGAACGTCAGAAGGAGCATCGCCCTCTCGTCGATCGTCCGGCTCGCGGAATCCGCCAACGTAAACGCACTGGAATTGCCGTTAACCTGACTGTTTTTCTTGTTGTTGAGAATCCCCACGATGCGGTAATTCCGCTGGTTTCCGTTCGGATCGGTCAATTGCGCCGAGCCGTCCAGACCGGGATTTCCCGGGAGTCGTTCCAGGATCCATTGCTCTACCGCAAGCTCGTCGGGCGACGCCGGAAGCCGCCCTTTATTCAGATGGATAGGCAGCAGCTGCAGGGCTTCGCTATCCGCTTCTTCGACCGTGACGGCAACCGAATCCTCCAGCGGACTGCTCTCCCCATGGCGGTAATACCCTAATTGGTCTACGAGCACATGCTTCCGCAAGGAGGCGTAAAGCTCGGAGGTCGGCTCGCTGTAGGCGAAATGAAAAGCGCCTTCTTCGTATTTCACGTTCCGGATCGAGTTGTCTTTAAGCGTCTGTCCCATCGTCCCGAGCGCGCTGATCAAGGCCGCGGACAAGACGATGCCGACGATCGTCAGAATCGTCCGCTTGCGCTGCTGTCTTAAATATTTTCCCGCCATCGCGCCGTAGCTTCTCATGCGTCCCTCCCGCGACCTTGCGTGTCGCTCAGGAGCTTGCCGTCTTGAAGATGAAGCACCCGATCGGCTTCGGAGGCGATGTTCATGTCGTGGGTGATGATAACGACGGTCTGATGATACTGCCGCACCGCCAGCTTCAGCAGCTCGATCACTTCCCGGCCGTTCGCGGTGTCCAGATTGCCGGTAGGCTCGTCCGCAAGGATGATCGCGGGCCGGTAAGCGAGCGCTCTCCCGATGGCGACCCTCTGCTGCTGGCCGCCGGACAGCTCGGAGGGCAGATGCTTCCGTCTCTCGTGAAGGCCGAGCGTGTGGATCAGATCGTCAATGTACGCTCTGTCGGGCTGCCGGTGATCGAGAAGAAGCGGGAGCCGAATATTTTCCTCCACGTTCAGCACGGGAATCAGATTGTACGATTGAAAAATAAACCCGATTTTGCGCCGCCGGAACACCGCCCGCTCCTTCTCTTTTAAAGAATAGAGATCTTCCCCGTCGATGTGCACGTAACCGCCGCTGGGCTTGTCCAAGCCGCCGAGCAGGTGCAGCAGGGTGCTCTTGCCCGAGCCGCTCGCGCCCACCACGGCCACGAATTCCCCCTGATTGATCTGGAAGGAAACCTGTTGAAGCGCGTCGACCTGCATCGTTCCTTTGCCGTAGCTCTTGCTTAAACCGTCTACGCTGATGACGTTCATGTTTCTGCTCCTCCGGTGTTGGATTCGCGCGAAGCCTGGCCGGCTTCCCGACTGTGAATCCAGTATAGCGACGCCGTCTTACAGGCTGAAGGGGAGCCCGCTTACAGTTTCGTAAGATTCGCCGTCTTCGACGGAAAAGGGTGAAGCGGCAGCGTCGCGTGGAAAATGGTGCCCCCCGCTGCGCCGGAGGTCGCGGACAAGACGCCTCCGTGCTTCTCCAGAATCAGGCGGGCGAGAGGCAGTCCCAGGCCGACTCCGCTGCCTTCGCCGGACGTCCGGTAAAATTTCTTGAAAATATGGGGAAGGTGGAGCGGGTCGATTCCCGGCCCCTGATCCTTGACTTGAAGATGGGTGAACGTCAGCGTCTGCTCCCACTCGACGACGATGTCGCTACCGGGCGGCCCGTGCTCGATCGCATTCTTAAGCAGATTGGACAGCGCCTCCCCCAGCCAATGGGCGTCATGAGGGATTGAGAGCGAAAGGTCGGAGTCTCCGACGAGGATGCGAATGCTCTTATCTTCCGCGAGCCTCTGCACGGAATGGATCGATTGCTTCACGGTATCGATTAGCGGGGCCGTCTTCACGTTCAGCTCCAGCGCGTCGGCTTCCAGCCGGGCCAGCTTGAGCAAGGTCTGAGTCAACCACTCCATGCGATCGAGCTCGCGGCGGCACCTGCCGATAAACTCGGCGGCATGAAGCTCGTCGAGTTGGGTCTCCTGAAGCAGATCGGTGTAGATCATCAGCGAGGCCAGAGGCGTTTTCAATTGATGGGAAATGTCCGCCACGGTTTCTTTCAGGAACAGCTTCTCCCGGCGAAGCTGGTCGATCGTCTCCTTCAGCCGCTGGGAGAGCTCTTGGGCTCCGCTGGCCAACAAGCCGATATCTCCTTCCTCGTAAAGACGATAGGAGATCGGTTCGTTGCGTTTCACCGCGTCTTCCATGGCGACCGCCAGCTTGCGAAGGACGCGGGATTGGCGCACGTTCTCGCGGTAGAGCAGCACTGCGGCCAGCGCGAAGAAGAGACCGCCGCCGATCAGCAGGGTCCGAGTCGTTCGGCTGCGATAATCGCCGATTGCGGGAAGCCAGCGGGCGTCGGTCTCCGCGCTCATGCCGTAGCGTTCGAGCAGCCGTCGACCCTGCGCCGTCAGGCTCGGGGAAGCTTCTTCGGAGGCCGCCAGCAGCGCGAACCATTCCTCCGCCCATTCCGGGCGCTCCTCCGCCAGGCTGCCGAGCAGAGCGGCTTCGCGGTCCAGCCATTCCTTCTTCAGCTTCTCGGCGGAATGATGGCTGTAGAGCAGGGAGGAACCAAGGAACAGCAGGAGGAGCGCGGACAATATCAAAGCAAGCCTCCGATTCGGAGGGTTGCGCCACTGCCTGGCCCATTCGGCTTTGTCGTTGTCTAGACGTTCCATCGATATCCGGCTCCTCGGACGGTCACAATGCATTGTGGGTTCTGGGGATCTTCTTCGATCTTCTCCCGCAGCCTGCGAATGTTGACCGCCACCGTATTGTCATCCAGCACCTCGGCGCCGTCTGGCCACGCGTGGCGAAGAATTTGATCCTTGGACAGCACCGCGCGGGGATGCGTCATGAACAGCAGCAGCAGGCGGAATTCCGTCAGGCTTAACGGAATATCCCGTCCGAGCTTCTCCAGACGCATTTCGCCGACGTGGAGCGCCAGTGGTCCGGAAGCGACAATATCCTCCTTCCGTTCGGCAGGACCTCTGCGGCGAAGCACGGCCTGGATACGCGAGAGGAATTCGCGCAGCCGGAACGGCTTCGTGATGTAATCGTCGCCGCCCAGGTCCAGCCCGCGGACAATGTCGAATTCCTGATCGCTCGCCGTCAGGAAAATAAGCGGGAGGTCGCGTTCCCTGCGGACTTCCTCGCAGAAGTCGAAGCCGTTGCCGTCGGGAAGCTGGACGTCGAGAAGGAGCAGATGAATCTCGGCGCCGTGCAGGGCGAAGGCGGTTCTCGCTTCGTTCAAGCTGCGCGCGCCGAGGACCTCGAAGCCCTCCTGGCGCAAGGTAAATTCGATGCCGCGATGCAAGGAGTCGTCGTCTTCGACGAGCAAGATGCGGAGGCTCAAGGTTTAAGCGCCCCTTTCCGTGAATTGCAATTCTTCGGTCCTAGCTTGATAGTCCCAGGTTTGTCGAAAATTTAAGTGGAAATGAGCGTTTGAGCTCGACAGCATTCTACAAAAAAATGGATATTTTTGTCCTATAATAAGAATAGTTCGATTATCCTAACGTTAGCGACGAAGTATGACAAATTTCAACGACGATAACGATTGCGGAAAGGTGCGGCCAGATGACGACATTGGAGACTACCGAATTAATAAGGCGCCTCCAACTGCTGCAGAGCCGATTGTGCGAAATGGCGAACGACCTCGGCAATCTGACCGATCCGGAGATCGTAGCGGTCAGCGAGGAGGCCGATCGCTTGATTGTTCAGCTTCAACGTCTGCGCAAGCAGGAGGCGGACGTGCGGAAGCGGAATAACGCCTGCACGGTTTCCTTGCTACCGGCTGCGCAGCCTCCGGAAGAAATCGGTGAGCAAAGCCGAACATTCCTCTTGAAGCACTCCTGACGTCCAGGGAGAAGCGTGATTAAAGCGGGAATCCTGCAGCAGATCCATTAAGGTGCCCGCGCAGCCGGCTTTCGGATCGGAGGCTCCGTATACGACGCGCTCCACGCGGGATTGCAGAATCGCTCCCGCACACATCGGGCACGGCTCAAGGGTGACGTACAACGTGCACCCCAGCAGCCGCCAAGCTTGGAGATGCTCGCTGGCCTGTCGAATGGCGATCATCTCCGCATGCGCGGTCGGGTCGCGGTCGCGCTCCCTTAAGTTATAGCCCGCGCCTACGACGACCCCGTCGCGAACAACCACGGCGCCGATCGGAACCTCTCCCAACGACTCGGCATACCGGGCTTGCCGGATCGCTTCCTTCATCCAAATTTCATCCTCAACCGTACTCATGTCCATTCCCCTTACTCCACGAACGTGTATTCGATGTTAACATGCTGTGCACAAGTCTGTGGATAAACCCCTAGTTACCCACAGACTTATACACAGATTATGTTTATAACGGTGTGAATAACTGAATATAATTGTATCAGGTTGGCAAATAAGTTCAAATTCGCGGTTCTCCCGAATATAGATGAGGGAACAACTCGGACAATCTGTCCGGGAAATCGAGGAGGGCATCTCGGATGGAAACGGTGGATTCGGTCTTTCGAAGACATCCCGAGTTTGAACCGACGGGCAAGCTGACCGTGCTCGGGGAGCCGACCTGTTCCGCGGATCGTTTGCTCGCGTATGCGAGGAGAAGAAATCCGCAGGCGCCGGACGTGGCGGAGAGCTATATTCGGCTTGGACGACAATACGGCGTTCGCGGGGACGTGGCTTATTGTCAGGCGGCGTACGATACGAGATGGTGGACCGCCGAGCTTTCCGGTCCGGACTGGGCGCCGCAGGTGCGGGCGCAGTGGGAGGAGGAAGCCGCGATTGCCTCGCGCATCCAGATGCTGTACGCCTTCGCGGCGGCGCAGCCGTGGCCGGCCGAGACGAAGCTGTCGGACGACAGGCCGATCGTTCATATCGAACGCGCCGGCTGGAGAGGCAAAGCGCCTTGCTGGGAGGACCTGAACGGCAAATGGTCGCATTACGGCAACTCTCGTTACGGACAGTACATTGTGGCGATGTGGCGCGGCGTACTGGAGTGGAACGGGATCGGCGTCCCGGCCAAGCTGCCCGTCTATCGTCAGGAGCAGGAGCCCTCTGTCCGGGCGGCTGCGCGGAAGCCCGGCCTGGTAGACTGGTCCTCCTTCTTCAGCGACCAGATGAAATGGCTTCACAACCGCCGTCTCCTGCCCGATCCGGCGCCGCACCCGGAACGCAAGGTGACGTGGGAAGAGCTGGCCGTCCTGCTCCGACAATGGGAAGATCGGGCCATTGCCGATACAATGGAGGAGAAGGAGATGTCCCTCGAGAAAGAAGAAATGAGAGAGCAAGCCATCCGGAAGCAGAAGACGGATTCGGCCGGAGTCGGGTAAATACCGGGTGGGAGCTCGAAGTATTCGTATCCGTATACGAAGCAGACGAATATCCGCTTGAAAAGAAGAAGAACGCCGCGGAGAGAAGCTCCGGGCGTTCCGAAAAGTCAATTCGCGGCATGGCCTTCGCCCGCTATCGCGTTCAGCGCGAGCTCCTGGCCGCCTTCGGCCGGTTCAACGTAATTGCGCAGAATGGAGACTTCGACTCTGCGATTCACGGCTCTGCCGGCTTCGGTATCGTTGCTCTCCAGGGGACGGAATTCCCCGTAGCCGATCGCGCTGAACCGCTTCGGATCGAAGGCTTCGTTCTGGAGCAATATTTTCATAAAGTTGATGGCACGTTTGGAGCTGAGCTCCCAGTTGGACGGGAATTCGTACGTATTGATCGGCTGATTGTCGGTATGTCCGGTAACCAGAATCTCGTAATCCGGATACTGCTGCAGCATGTTGCCGATGGCGACGGCCAGCTTCTGCGACTCGGTCTTGACGGTGGCGCTGCCGGAAGCGAACAACGCGTTATCCCGGATCGTGATCAGGAGCTGCGACTGGTTAAGCTGCGTCTCCAGCTGCGTGGACAATCCGTTCTTCTGGATGTACTTGTCCAGGTCCTGCTTCAGCTTCTCCAGATTCTGCTGTTCTTCCTGCTTCAAGGCTTCGCGGGTTTTGCTCTTCCGCCCGTTGTCGAGGCGGTCCTGGGTATCGTCGGTACGCCGCTTCAACTGGTTGTCTTCGGTAACGCCTCCGGCGTCCAGAATCCCGATTCCGGAGTTCAGAGCGGACTTGAAGGCTTTGCTCAATTCTTCGAACTTCGACGTATTGGCCGAGCTGGCCGCATACAGGACGATGAACAGCGCCAACAGCAAGGTCATCAGGTCGGAATAGGGAAGGAGCCAGGATTCGTCCGCGTGTTCCTCGTGAGGCTCATGCCGTTTTTTGCTCACGCTCTTCTTCCTCCTTCTCGGCGAACGCCAGACGCTCCGTAGGAGTCAGGAACACCAGAAGCTTCTGCTGAATGGCGATCGTGGATACGCCGGATTGAATCGAGAGCAGTCCTTCGACCATCATCAGCTTCAAGTCGATCTCGCGCTTGGAAAGCCGCTTCAATTTATTGGCGATCGGGTGCCAGAGCACGTAACCCGTAAAAATACCGAGCAGCGTCGCGATGAACGCGGCGGCTACGGCGTGGGCCAGCTTGGACATCTCCTCCAGGTTTCCGAGAGCGGCGACAAGTCCGATAACGGCGCCTAATACCCCGAGGGTCGGAGCGTACATGCCCGCCTGGGAGAAAATCTGGGCGCCGCCGCGATGGCGTTCTTCCGTGGCCGAAATATCTTCCAGCAGAACGTCCCGGACGAAGTCTTGCTCGTTGCCGTCGATGATCATGCGCATGCCGTTTTTCAGGAAAGGGTCCTCGATCTCGTCTACGCGGGCTTCCAGAGCAAGCAAGCCTTCGCGGCGCGTAATCGTCGCCCATTCCATGAACATGCCGATCAGATCCTGACGGGGCAGGAGCTTCGGCTCGGAGAATACCAGCTTGAACAATTTCGGCACCTTGGAGAGCTCGGACATCGGGAAAGCCATGAAGACGGAAGCCGCGGTCCCGACGAGAATGATGACGTATGCAGCCGGATTGTTGACCAAGCTTACGATCGGAGCGCCTTTCAGGTACATTCCGAAAATAAGAGCTACCAGACCTAGAACCAAACCAATAATCGTTGAGTTTTTCATCGTACACCCCGGCATATGGAAGAATGTTATGTACGCGACAGGAAAATGCATTTGCAACCGACACGATAATAGGTTTATCGACAGATCAGGTCGAAAGCTTTAGAGATAAGCCCCCTTTTTCGCAAATTCGTCGCAGGGACAAGCCTGAAAGCAAGCCGAATTCGAGGCGAACGAGAGGGAAGAAAGGGAGACTGGGAAGGAGGCCGAAGATGGCGAAATATCCGTTGTTAACGGAAAAAGAGTTGGAGGACGCATGGCCGGCATTGGAAGGGTGGAGGCTCGAAGAGGAGGGCAAATGGCTCGTCCGCAGCCGGGTATTCCCGACCTTCATGGAGGCGATCGCGTTCGTAGACAAGGTTGCGGTCGTCGCGGAGGAGATGAACCATCACCCGTTGATCGGCATCGATTACAAACGGGTCACGCTGCGGCTGACGACGTGGCATTCGGGGGGATTGACCTCGCTGGACGTCGAATCGGCGCAAGCTTACGACCGCCTTTAAAAAACAAAGGGACTGCGGTCTCCTCCGGCGGCAAGCCGAAGGAGAATTCCGCAGCCCGGTTTGCTCCCATCTAGTCGTCTTTGGCGACCTTCGGGAAGAGGGCGATCGCGTACAGCGCCGCAATGCCGACGATGATGTACACGATCTTCGAACCGACCTCATCCGCGCCTCCGAAGAGCTCGCTGACGACGTCGTATTCGAACAAGCCGACCGACAGCCAGTTCAACCCTCCCAGGATCACAAGGATCAGGCTAATGACGTTTAGCGCCTTCATTCAGTTACAGCCTCCTTAATGGGGGTTTAACGCCCTTTTCTGGTGAAACTGCATGACAGGAGCAAACTCATTCTTGGTTGTACTCTATAGTTTTATGAAGGGAGCTTGGCGGTTATGCCATCCCCCGATGCACCATGCAATATACGCTGACGATGCCGTGCACGGCTCTCCGGTCGTATTGATCGGCGACGACGAATCCCGCTTTCTCATAGGTGCGGATCGCCCTGCGATTCCATTTCTCCACTTCGAGGTCGATCTCGGCGGAGGGCTGCCTCCGGGAAGCCTCCTGGACGACCAGCCGGGTCAGATGGGTTCCCCAGCCGCGGTCGCAGCAGTCGGGGCGCAAGCCCATCCCGATCCGGACCGTCCGTTCCATCGGGAACAGCTGCACGTACCCGACCAGCTGCCCGTCCTTCCGGGCGGCCAAATATTGGCGGTCGCGAATCAGGGGATCTCCAAACTCCTTCTCTTGCTTGACCATGTCCTCCCAGGCGGGCCATCTGAACAGATGGTAGGGCTCCGGGTAACGCCAGTCGCATATCGCCCGTCCATCCTGCTCGGTCATCGGCTCCAGCCTGAGCGAGGGTACTGCATTGACGCTCATTATTTCTCTCCTTTCCGAATTCGCATTGGATTTCGCGACGATTCTACGTTCTATTATAGATGACGAGGAACGTGGTATGATAGGGGAGTTGAATGGAGAAAAAGGAGATAGCGTATCGTGGGTAGACTGGTCCTCTTGGGGTGTATCGCCTACTTGGTAGTGGGAATCGGACAGTTGGTTGTAGGCACGGTCATGGAACCGATGGTCGCGTCGTACGGCATCAAATACGGCGACGGCGGACAACTGGTCATGAATCAATTTCTGGGCGGCTTGATCGGAATCGCGCTTGCCCCCTGGCTGATGGGGAAAATCGGCAAGAAGCCTTTACTGTTGGGCGCGCTTGGGATCATGGCCGCGGCCGAGTTCATATACACGTTGCATCCGAAGTGGAGCGTCATGCTGACGACGGCGCCGTTCGCCGGATTCGGCTTCGGAACGACGGAAGCGGTCGTAGGTTCATTCATTATCGGGTCGGCCCTGGGCAACGCGAACGTGGCGATGAGCCGGGTTGAGATTTTCTTCGGCGTAGGCGCGCTGCTTATGCCGTTCGCGGGCGCGGCTCTTATCTCGGGCGGGTACTGGGATTCGGCGTTCGGGCTTGTCGGAGGATTGGCCGCGGTTACGCTGGTGGCCTGGCTGATCTTCTGGCCGACGATTCTGGATCGTCCGGTTGAACATACGGTCCATTCGGAAGCCGGACTGCGGCGCATGCCCCACCGGGGGCTGGCATTGGTCGTGCTGGCCGCCTGCTCCGCGTTCTTCGCCGTCTATGTCGGCTTGGAGATGAGCTTTGTGCATTATCTTCCGTCCCTACTCGTTAACCAGAACGGGCTTTCGGAGTCGACGGCTTCTTTGTCGCTTAGCTTGTTCTGGGGGGCGATGACGATCGGGAGAATGGTGTCAGGGCAAGCGGCGGACCGTTGGGGCGGGGGCGTCTACATGCTGGTGACCTGCGTCGCCGCGGCTCTGATCTTCACGCTGCTGGGCGGGGTAGGCGGCACATGGAGCACCTTCGCCTTGACGTTCCTTGCGGGATTGGCAATGTCGGGGATGTTCGCGATTGCGCTCGTCTTCGCCAACCGCGCCGTACCGGGGATGACCGAACGGACGACAAGCCTGCTGATGGCGTTCGGGGGAATCGGCGGCGCGCTGATGCCGAAGCTGACGGGCTGGTTCCTGGACGAGAACGGAGAGGAAGCGACTCGCTGGCTGTTCGCGGGTTTTGCCGTTCTCATGCTCGCGATAATCGTATGGGCGCTGCTGTCCGCGAAAGCGTTGGGACGGGCTCGTTCCGCTGCTGCGGTCGCGGTGGGCAAGTTGTAGGAATCGAATAAGGAACGAAAGGCGGTCGTTAGGATGAAAAATATCGTTTCCGTAAGATGGGTATTGGCGCGATTGTTCGAGCCGGATTTGGTCGTGGTCGATTGCCGTTTCCAGCTGGGGCAGCCGGAAGCCGGGAGATCGGCGTACGAGGAGTCGCATATTCCGGGCGCGATCTACATGGACTTGGAGAAGGATCTGTCCGGGCCGATCGGCGAGCACGGGGGCCGTCATCCGCTTCCGGACGCGGCCGAGCTGGCCGCTGCGTTCGGAAAGGCGGGCATCGGCAACGATACTCGCGTCGTCGCTTACGACGATCAGGGCGGGGCAATGGCTTCTCGCCTGTGGTGGCTGCTGAAATACTTGGGTCACGAGAACGTATTCGTGATGGACGGCGGCTTCTCGGCCTGGAAGGCGGCCGGATGCCCGGTGTCCGTGGAGCAGCAGGTGACTGTACCCGCGCAATTCCTGGCGACGGTTCAGCACAACATGCTGGTCGAGGTCGAGGAGGTTCGCGAATCGCTGGAAACGGGGCATTACGTCCTGATCGACTCCCGCGAAGCTCCTCGCTATCGCGGCGAAGTCGAGCCGCTCGATCCGGTGGCCGGTCATATCCCCGGCGCCAAAAATCTGTTCTGGGCGGAAGGCCGTCGCGGGGACGGCAGCTGGAAGAACGCCGACGAGCAGCTTGAGCGCTTCGCCGGCGCGGGCTTGTCCCCGGACGACGAGATTGTCGTCTACTGCGGCTCCGGCGTCACCGCCACCCCGAACGTGCTCGCCCTGCAGGAGGCGGGCTTCGGGAAGGTGAAGCTTTATGCGGGGAGCTGGAGCGACTGGATTACGTATGAGGAGAATCCGATTGCGACGGGGGAAGAGTAAGAGCGGGAAGACCGCGTGGGACGCGGAGTATGGGGCTGTGACAGG
>NZ_JBHMDN010000029.1:51002-196977 GCF_042431195.1 Cohnella cellulosilytica | reverse complement strand
AGCGCCTCCTGATGGGTTTAGGACATTGATCCGTTCAACCCCCATCATACGAGGTGCTTTTTGCTTTGTCCAAGCGTAAATCTTAGACTCTACAGGAATGTTTACGCACGCCTATTCGTGCAACCGCCTGCATTTAGCGGTCTGACAGACCGTTACTCACGCCCATTCGTGCAACCACCTGCATTTAGCGGTCTGACAGGCCGTTACGCACGCCCATTCGGGCAACGGCCTGCATTTAGCGGTCTGACAGACCGTTACGCACGCCCATTCGTCGACAATGCGCCGCCCGTTTCTTTCGTTTGGCAGCTCAAGCATGCCGGATATGGAATCCGCCAACAAGCAACAAGCCGGATATGATTTTCAATCCAATAAAACAAACAAGTAAACGAAAGGCAGCGAAAGTAAAGAGACGGAAATAGAATCCCCTCCGGCGCCGCTCTATAATCGAGAACAACAAAACTAAACCGTTTACAAAAGAGAGAGCAGGGTGACCCTATGCGTCGTAGATTTACCGATTCCCTGACGGGATATTTGTTCATTGCGCCCTATCTTGTCGGAGCCGTCGTTCTTTTCGTCATTCCGGCGGCGATGTCGCTCTACTATTCGTTTACGAGATTCAAGGTGATCTCGCCGCCCGAATTCAACGGCCTCGATAACGTGCGGATGCTGCTGAACGATTCGTCCTTTATGACCGCCTTCAAGAACACCTGGCAGTTCGCCCTGATTTACGTGCCCATTCAGGTCGCGCTTCCACTGCTGTTCGCGGTGATGCTCACCTATTCCGGACGATTCTTCAAGGGCAAAGGAATGGCCGTCCTGCGCGCCGTCTACTATTTTCCCGCCGTCCCTTCCTGGTTTGTCGTCGGAATGGTGTGGATCTGGCTGCTCGCCCCCGAAATCGGCATCGTCAACGGCATTCTTAGAGCGTTCGGGATGTCCGACATCGCTTTCCTCGGGATCGGCTCCGGCACGCTGATTCCCGCCTTGGCGCTGGTCGCCGTATGGAAAGGGCTGGGCTATGCGATGTTCATCTACTATATCGGCTTGAACAATATTCCCGAATCGCTCTACGAATCCGCCGAAATCGACGGAGTGACGAGGTGGCAGCGCCTGCGCAGCATTACCGTGCCACTGCTCTCCCCGACAACGTTTCTGGTCGTGATCATGTCGATCTCCAGCGCTTTCCAGGCGTTCGACCAGCAGTTCACGATGGTGTTCAACCGGTACAACAAATATTCGGATACCCACCTGATGGTCTATCTCTATGAAAAGGCGTTTCGCTATTTGGACATGGGCTACGCGTCCGTGATCGCCTGGGTATCGTTTCTCTGCATGATCGCGGTAACGCTTCTTGTGCTGCTGCTGCAAAAGCGCTGGGTTCACTACGAAGAATAGGAGGCGAATCTATTGAACAGTCACGCATATCCCGGCAGGTCCGGAAGAAACCGCAGCTTCTTCTCGATCATGAATGCCGTCATCCTGCTGGCCGGCGCGGCCACAATGCTGCTGCCCTTCGTCTGGATGATTCTGGCTTCGCTGAAAACGAACGGGGAGTTCCTGAATACGTTCAAATGGTTCCCGGAGACGCCCCGTTGGGACAACTACGAAAAGCTGCTGTTTCCCGACAAGGGGCATCCGTTCCTGCTGTATTTTTACAACACGGTCAAAGTAACCGGACTGGCGATGATCGGCACGGTTCTGTCCTGCAGCCTTGTCGCCTTCGCCTTTGCGAGAATTCCGTTTCCGGGCAAAAGCTTCATTTTCGGCTTTGCCGTAATCTCGATGTTTCTGCCGTCCCAAGTGACGATGATCCCCCAATTTATGATCTTCAGAAATCTGGGCTGGATCGGCAGCCATTACCCGCTGATCGTTCCGCCCTTCCTGGCCACCGCCTTCGGCATCATTTTGCTCCGTCAGTTTTTCCGCTCCATTCCGAAGGAGATGGACGAGGCGGCCAAAATCGACGGCGCGGGATGGTTTAAGATTTACAGCCGCATCCATCTGCCGCTGATGATCTCTCCGATGCTGACTTTGGGCATTCTCACCTTGCAGGAAAAATGGGGAGAAATTCTGTATCCGATGATCTTCATCGGCAAAGACAGCAGTTTATGGACGATGGTGCTGCGCATCCGCGACATTTCGACCGGGCAGTACAACCAGAGCCCCGAGTTGGAGATGGCCGGCAACGTGCTGCTTGTGCTGCCGATCATCGTGCTCTTTATCGTTGCGCAGCCCTACTTCGTCAAGAGCATTTCCACTTCCGGTGTCAAAGGATAATATCCCTGACATAAAAACGAACGCAACCTTAGGAGGGGTACAAGTGAGCAAGTCAAGAAAGTCGGTTTTATCGCTGTTCGCGCTCGTCATGCTGACCTCGGCGGCGCTGACCGCCTGCAGCTCGAACAACAATAACGGAGGGTCCGCCAGTCCGTCGGCGTCATCGTCCCAGGCAAGCCCGGATTCAACGGCGCAGGCCAGCGGCAGTACCGCCACGGATAACGGAGAGCCCGTCACCATTCAGGTCGCCTATTACGCCGACGAGAAAGCGCGCGAAACGTTCGGGCAAATCATCGACAAGTTCATGGAAGCCAACAAGAACGTCACGGTCGAAAACGTAGGCACCGACTGGGGAACGCACTATACCAACTTAAAGGTAGACTTGGCGGCGGGCCAAGGTCCGACCGTCTACTTGCTGGACGGCCCGTATATCGCGCAATATGCGAGCGAAGGCGCGATCGAAAACCTGACCGACCGTCTGAAGGACGTCAAGCTCGACGATTACTTCGGCTTCGAGGCGATCAAGAACGCGAACAACGAATATTTCGCCGTTCCGCAAGCGATTCAAGTCAACGCGCTGTACTACAACAAGGAGATGTTCGATGCCGCCAACGTCGCTTACCCGACGGCGGACTGGACGACCGACGACGTGTACGAGGCGGCTCAAAAGCTGACGAACGCGGACGCCAAGCAATACGGAATCGGTCTCGCGAACCATTTCCGCTACGGATGGTATACGACGATTCGCCAATTCGGCGGAGACATTCTGGACGAGTCCCGGACGAAGAGCACGTTCGCCAGCGATCCCAAGGTCAAAGAAGCCATGGTGTATATGAAAAAGTTCTGGGATGAAGGCCTTACGCCAAGCCTCGTGGCGCAGGAAGGCGAAATCACCCCTAACCACGGCACTTGGTTCCCGAGGAGCATCGTCGCCATGTTCTACGACAACTTCGCCAGAAGGCTGTCCAACGATCAGGAAGGGATCAACTACGACGTGGCGCTTATGCCGAAAGGAGTTGGAGGCGTCAATTACAGCGCGCTCGTCGCCAATTCCTGGGTCCTGAACGCGCATGCCAAGGACGCGGAGAAGGAAGCCGGCTGGAAATTCATTGAATATTTCCTGAGCGATGAAGCGCAGCAGCTGAACGCCACCCTGTCGGAAGGCATCACCGCGAAGAAATCCACGGCAGAAGCAGCATTGTCCCAACATCAAGGGAATCCGGAGAACATCAAGGTGTTCCTGGACAGCATGCAGTATGCGTCGAACGTCGGGGATAACCCGCTGTGGGAGGAATGGATCGGCGCGATCGATCCGATCTTCACGGAATACCTTTCCGGCAAAATCACGATCGACCAGCTGCTGGAGCAAGGAGACAAAGCCGCGCAAGCGGTGCTCGACAAGCTGAAATAAAACTATCCGTGCTACAATGGGAATCAGTTGCTCACACGATTGACGCATCGATGCCTAGAGCGTGTATGCAAACCCGCTCAGAGGCATCTATCACCGCCTTTTCGCCCCCTGCTTCGTCACTTTTGCTTGACGTACCCCCGGTACGCCTTCTCAAAAGTTCCTTGCATGGAACGAAAATTCGGCAACATCTGCTATCCTCGGAGTATGCATACACGCCCTAGGGTGAGCGTGAGCGACACTTAAAGGAGCATGCGGTCATGATCAATCGTAAACGAACGATCTCGTTAATCGCGCTGGCGGTATGCGGAATCGCCGCCTTCCTCCTGTTCGGTCCGATGGCCGAACGCGAGGAACGGCCTTCCGCGGCCGTCGGCCCGTTCGAGAAGTACGAGCCGACTATCACGCTTACGGCCGTGCGCAATCTGAACGACAGCACCGTTTTCCGGGAGGGCGAATCGCTGACCGACAACGTCTGGAGCCGAGATTACTTGGCGACTCTCGGCATTCAAATCAAATATTTGTGGACGACGAACAAAGGCACCGAGGATTACAATCAACGATTGAAAGCTTCCATTCTTACCGGGGAGCTCCCGGATATTTTCGAAGTCGACAGCCTGCAGCTTAAGCAGTTGACCGATGCCGGCCTGATTGAGGATTTGACGGAAGCGTACGAACGTCATGCGTCGCCGAAAGCCAAAGAAATGATCGAAGAAATTGCCCACTCGCTGGATACGGCCACATTTGACGGCAAGCTGATGGCGATTCCGCAAGGGGCTTCGATGACCGATCAGTCTCAAGTGCTGTGGGTGCGGCACGATTGGCTGGACAAGCTCAATCTGCCGGAGCCGCGCACGATGCAGGATATTCTGCTTATCTCCAAAGCTTTCGCCGAAGGAGATCCGGACGGCAACGGGCAACGCGACACTTACGGTCTCGGCCTGAACATGGGGCTGCACACCCGAATCAACTGGACATCGCTGAAGGGCTTTTTCAACGGATTTCATGCCTATCCCAGCAGCTGGATCAAAGGCGACGACGGGCGAATCGTGTTCGGCGGCATCCAACCGGAGGTCAAGACGGCGTTGACCGCGCTGCGCGACATGTACCTTGACGGTCAGATCGATCCGGAGTTTTCCGTAAAGGATCAGAACTATATGGCCGAGGAGCTGGTATCCGGCAAAATCGGCATGCAGTACGGCGCCTGGTGGAATCCGACGCATCCGCTGCAAGCCAGCAAGGACCGGGACCCCGGGGCGGATTGGCGGGCATACGGCATTCCCTCCGTCGACGACGTGCCGGCTAAGTTCGAATACAACTTCCCGATCTACAGCTATTTTGTCGCGAAAAAAGGCATACGGCATCCGGAGGCGCTCATGCGCTTGCTGAATTTGATGGTTTACCGCGGCTATGAGAATCCGGAATGGAGCCATTTTTTTATCGGCAAGGACGGGTTCCAGTATAACAACTACCCGCTCGTATACACTTGGCCGGAGAACGGCAGCATGAAGAACTATATCCGTCTGCAGAGCGCGTTGAAGAACGGGAATCCCGCCGGCCTCAGCGAAGAGGAACAAAGCTATTACGACAATATCGTCGCTTATCGCCAAGGGGATAACCGCTACTGGTTCGAAGAAGGCATGTACGGCCAAAACAGCGCCTGGACGAAAATTATGGAACATAATGACAGCGGTTACATTCAAATGAACGAATTTTACGGCCCGGCGACCAAAACGATGAGCCAGGTGACCGCCATCCTGGACAAGCTTACGCTGGACACCTACACGATGATCATTATGGGAGAGCTGCCCATCGACGCCTTCGACGACTATGCGAAGGACTGGGGCGATCTGGGCGGAGACAGAATTACCGAAGAGGTCAATCAATGGGTAGACCAAAGGAGGCAGAGCTAGTTGAAACTGAAAAAAAGCCCTGCGCACTATGCCATTCTGCTGTCCCTCGTTATCCTGCTTATTTCCGGAACGGCGATGCCGTCAGAAGCGAAAGCCTACACGCCTTCCAATATATTGGCGTATGAGACTTCGTTCGAAAACGGCGGAGAATCGGAATGGATCACGGCGGCCACCGGCTTTACTTCCGGCGAACATCATTCTTATTCCAAGTCGTTAGCGTACACTCGAACTTCGGCCGGCACCTATATTTATCCTTCCAAAATATTGCCGGGGCAAGGCGGAGAGAGGTTCTACGCGACGGTCTGGATCAAAACCTCCGGCCTCAGCGGGCCGGGCGGCGCGACGCTCGCGCTCGAAGCGTTGGATTCGGCGGGCAACTGGGTCGGCGGACAATACCTTCCAGGAGTCGCGTCAGCCGGTTGGACGCAGATCCAGCTTCCGATCTACACGCTGCCCGCGAATACGGCGAAAATCAGCATTTCTCTTTATCTGGAGCAGGGCACGACCGGCCAAGCCTGGTTTGACGACCTGCAAGTATTCGAGGTTCAATCTGCGCCGTTGTTCTATGCGTATCTGGATTACCCCTCGTACCGCGGCAAGCTCATCGCCGGCGACCACACGGACATTCGGGTCAAAACGATTCCGCATTCCTGGTCGGCCGATTTCAGCGGCTACACGACCAAGGTCAGTCTGTACGATTCTTCCAACGCCTTGATGAATTCCGCAAGCTATACCGGCCAGCAGGCTACGGCCACCTTGTTCGCCGGCTCCGGACTTGCGGCCGGAAGCTATAAGCTGGTTGTTCAGTTAATTAAAACTTCGACGGGACAGGTCAAAGGCTATATCGAGAAGCCGATTGCGAAAACCACCGCCGCTCCGGCCGATTACGTCGACAAGCACGGTCGGCTGTGGCGCGGCGGCAGCTTGTTTTTCCCCATCGGCATCTATACCGCCGATATTACCGCAGCGGATTTGGCGGATCTGAGCGGAAGCGCCTTTAATACGATTTTGGCGTACGGCCATCCCGACCTGACCAAGTTGAACTTGGCCGATTCTTACGGCATGAAGGTCATTTACTCCTTCAAGGATTTTTATTACGGCTCTCCTTACGCTCCGTCGTTCATTACGAGCGAGGCGGACGAGGCGCCGCAAATCGCCCAGCACGTGAACTGGTTCAAATCCCATCCGGCGCTGTTGGCCTGGTACTTAAACGACGAGGCTCCGAACGATCCCCGGCTGCCCGCCCATTATGAAGCGGTCGTCGCGAACGATCCGGATCATCCCGCCTATATCGTGGATTACAATACGCCAAACCCGGACCAGGTGCTGCGTTCCACGGACATCTTCGGTATGGACCGATATGTCGTGAAGGGATTGTCCGGCGATCCGATCGCCGAACCCGGCGCTTATCAGAAGGCCGCCAAAGAAAACCTGTGGTTCCGGGGCCAATGGCCGGTCGTGCAGGCGCAGAATCTGGCCAACTACGGTCAAGGCGGTACCCGTCCGCCGACTTTGCAGGAAGTCCGCAATATGGCGTGGCAGTATTTGACCGAGGGCGCGACGGGGTTGATGTTCTACTCCCTGTTCGACCTGAAATCGGATGCGAGCGGCGTGCCTTACGCGACGCTTCTGAATCGCGTGAAGCAGGTGGCGTCCGAGGTGGAGAGCTTCGTTCCGATCCTCCTGTCCGTCGATGCCACGCCGGCCGCGACGACTACGGGCGGAAGCTGGCTCAACTGGATGGTTAAGCAGTACGGCGGCCATACGTATATTTTTGCCGTCAATAACGGCAAGTCGAACCGAACCGCCTCGTTCACCGTACCCGGCGCGACTTCCGTGCAGGCGGTAAACGAAAGCCGTTCCCTGGCTTTGACGGGCGGCACGTTCACGGATTCGTTCAGCTCCTTGGGCATTCACATTTATAAGGTAGAAAGATAGGTGATTCGGTTGAAAAAAATAGCGATGGCTTTTCTTGCCCTGATCCTGGTTTTGCAGTTGGCCCCGATTTCCTTCCTTGACGGCGATTCGCTTCGGATCGCGGCGGCGGCGGAGGCCGATGTGCTTGTGATGGAGGAATCGTTCGAGAATCCCGCGGACGAACGCTGGATAACGGAATCCAGCGGTTATGACGACGGCGAAGCTTACACGGGTAATCATTCCTTGAAATACGAGCGTTCGGATGCCGCGCACTATAAATATCCCCAGGTTTCTTTGGCAATGGAGCCGGGGGAGACCTATTACGCAACCGTCATGCTGAAGACGGAAAACGTAGGCGCCGGCAAGGCGAGAATCGCCTTGGAAGCTTACGACGGAGACGACTGGAAAGGCGGACAATATACGGACGGCCTTGCGCCGGCCGATTGGACTCTGCTCAAGCTGCCTACGTATACGGTCCCCGAAGATGCCGGCAGACTTCAGGTGTCGCTGTATTTAAGCCAAGGCGATACCGGAACCGTCTGGTTTGACGACGTTAAAGTCTATAAGAAAGCGCCGGCCGGAAGCCAGTCGGGTTACTCCACCTCGTTCGAGGACCCCGACGACGCGACCTGGCTCAGCGGCTCGACCAGCTATGACGCTGCCGAGTCCCGCACGGGCGAATACTCCCTGAAGTATACGAACGGCCCGGCCAATTCTTCGCCCAGCTTTGATTTTAACCTCACGCCCGGCGTCGGTTACTATGTATCGGTGTGGGTGAAGACGGACGGCGTCGCGGACGGAGACGGAGCGAAGCTTGCTCTGGACGCGGTCGATGCCGGCGGCAATTGGATCGGCGGCTCCTATGCGAACCCGATCAATCCCGGCGATTGGACCTATTTTCGGATTCCGCTGTATACGGCCCCGGCCAACGGAGCCAAAGCCAATCTGACGCTGTACACGCAAGGAACGACGGGTACGGTCTGGTTCGACGATCTGACCCTCCACGAAGTCAAGCCCAAGCTCATCCAAACTCGGCTGGAGTCTCCGGGATATCGCGGCATTCTGTCGCCGGGGACAGACGCGGATATTCGAGTCCGGACCGAAGCGGCAACGGGCGCGGATCTGAGCGCCTATACGATACGCGCCAGCCTTTTGCAAGAAGACCAGTCGGTTGTCGAGGCGACGTATCTGGACGGCTCGGGCGGAGACGCGGTCTTCCCCTCGGCCAAGCTGGCTCCGGGCACGTATCATGTCCGCATCGAGGCTGTATTGTCCGGAACCGATACGGCGGCGGACTCGGAGGAATGGACGATTCGCAAATTGGGAAGCGCCGCGGAAATGCCCGAATCCTACGTGGATAGCGAAGGCCGATTCTGGCGGAACGGAAAGCTGTTCCTGCCGATCGGAATCTATGCGGACAAAATCGTTCGTTCGGAGCTGGAGGAGCTGAAAAACAGTCCGATCAACACGCTTCTGCCCTACGACCTCCCTTCCGGGGAACAGCTCGATTTGGCGGCGGAATACGGCAAACAGGTCATTTTCTCGTTAAAGGATTTCTTCTACGGCTCCGCATGGGCGCCCGAGGGCATCAACAGCGACGAAGACGCGGTGAGCAAAATCGGCGAATTCGTCCATCGGTTCAAAGATAATCCGGCGCTGCTGGCCTGGTACCTGAACGACGAAGCGCCGAACGACGATCGGCTGCCATCCCATTATGAAGCGGTCAAGGCCAACGATCCGAATCATCCTGCCTATACGGTCGATTTCCATCTGCCGTCCGCCAGCGTGCTGGCGAAAACAACCGATATTTTCGGCTTGGACGTCTATCCCGTCAAAGGGCTGGAGGAAGATCCGATCGGCGAGCCGGGCGAGCTGCAAAAAGCGACTACCGAGGCCATCGGGAAGAAGGGACAATGGGCCGTCGTGCAGGCGCAAAATGTCGGCAACTACGGCCAAGGAGGCTTGCGCCCGCCAACCGAGCGGGAAATGCGCAATATGGCGTGGCAGTATATTACCGAAGGCGCCCGGGGCATTCTGTTTTACTCGTTGTTCGATATGAAGAACGATGCAAGCGGGCTCCCCTATGAAGAGCTGCTCGGCCGCGTGAATCGCGTCGCGCAGGAAATCGCGGATTTGCAGGCGTTTATTCTGTCCGACCGGCCGGCCGACAATGTTCGAATCGCAGAGGGAGACGGCGATTGGCTGCATTGGATGAGCCGCAAGGTCGGCGACAAAACCTATATCGCCATGGTCAACAACAGCAAGGAAGCGCAGCGGGCCGCCATCGAAGTGCCCGAAGGAATGCGGCTGAAGGTATGGAACGAGAATACGTTTCTCCCGATCTCGAATAACCGCTTTACGGGCAGCTACTCTCCTCTGGATGTACAGATCTATGAGCTAAGCGCCAAGTCGGGGTCGGGCGGCGGCACTTCGAACCCGGATCCGGGCTCCAGCTCCGGCACGGGCTCCGGTCCGTCTACCGGGACGGAAGCTCCCAACAACCCGCTGGCCGATCTTGAACAGGAGTTGAACGGCCTCCGCGAGCGGTTGGACGAGGCGTCCGCTTCCGAACAAGCGGCAATAAACGCCCAGGCGATAGAGAAAATCCAGGCGGCCGCAGATCGTATCGGCCAGTTGGATATGACGCCTTACCTGCCCCGCTCTAGCGGCGATGAGACCGGAATCGACACCCCGGCACTGCTCGCCCGGATCGATTCGATCGGAGAGGCGTTCGATCGGCTCCGCGAACTGCTCCGAGGCTTCTCCACCGAAACTGCTTTGTCAGCGCGGCTGGCGATGACGTTCGAAGGATCGTCGGATGAACTGCAGGTGCAGTTGGAGCAAGCTATTCTGGAACGGCTGCTCGAGAAATCAATCGCCCAAGTCACCCTTGACTGGCAGGGCGTAGAGTTACTCTTCGCGCCGTCCCAGCTTCAAGGCGACGTAGAGATCCGTATCATCAGGACGAGCGACGATCAACAATTAGCGGCGCCTGTCTATGAGATCGAGCTGAAAGTGAACGGGTCCGTTCCGACCGAATTTAATCCGCCGATTACGTTGGGGCTGCCGCTGCCGACCGGAGCGGATCTGGACAAGGAATTGCTGGCGATGATCGAATTCGCGGGCGGACGTACGGAAATCGTCGGCGGAAAGCTTGCCCACGAGAAAATGTACGCCGCGTTGAGCCAGCTTCGTTCCAAGTATGCGGTCGTTGAAAATCGAGTGGAGTTTACCGATCTCGATCGCGTAACGAGCTGGGCGGGCCGTGCGATTCAAGTCGCCGCCGCCAAGGGCTTCATGTCCGGCGCCGACAACGGCCGGTTTGCTCCGGAGGACCCGATTACGCGCGCCGAATGGGTTGCGCTTCTGGCGAAGGGGCTGGAACTCGGCGACATGGACATCGAATGGGATATGCCGGTTTCCGATGCGCCGGTTACTCGCGCGGAATTGGCCGCCTTGGCCGGACGCGCCGTCTCCCTGCTGACCGGCCGGCCGGTTCCGAGCGGCGAAAATCCGCAGGCGCTGCTCCGCTTCCGGGATGCCTCGCGGATTCCGGAAGAGATGACCGGAGAAGCCGCCCTGGCCGTGAGCCTGGGAATCGTCAACGGCGTCGACGCCAAACGGCTGCTGCCCGAAGGAGTCGCAACGCGCGCGCAAGCGGCTGTTGTTCTTTACCGATTGATGGGAATCCGCTAGACCGATAGAACGACCAGCAGCTTGAGCGATGCCGCTTAAGCTGCTGGCCCCTATTTATAAACGGCTTGCCTATTCGCAGAGCGCTTAAACTAGAGGGGAATGCCATGAATCCTTTCCGCATGAAATCTTCCAGTATATTCTTTAAGCTGGCCATCGCTTTTTTGGTGATCATTTTGCCGTTGTCCATTTTGAGCCTGTTGATCAATTCCTCAAGCTCCCGGACGGTAAAATCCCAAATCGAACAATCGCTCGAATACAGAATTCACACGTTCGTGACGGGGATCGACGCCGACTTCAGACGGATTATGCGCCTGCGCAACGAGCTGTTGTCGGACAGCGACCTTCAGGTCCTCAGCTTCTCGAGGAACCAATTGACGAATTTCGAATATTCCAGAGCCGTGCTTCGCATCCAAGAAAAGCTTAGGCTGCTTCAGGCTTCAAGTCTGTACCTGGAAGATATCAGCGTCTATCTGCCGAGAATTCAGCGCAATATCTCCTCGCGGGGCTTCGTTCCGCCGCCGACCGAAGGGGAGGTCCAGTCTCTCAAGCGCTCGACGCTGGCCTCCCCGATCGTCTATTGGAACGATCAATACCTGATCGGCGGCTTTTATCCCGAATCGTACGGCATCGAAAACAACGACCTGGATCATTTTCTCCTGTTGAAAATGACCTTATCGCAAGAGCTGCTGCGCCAATCGCTGGAAGAGCTTTACGAAACGGACCTCGGCGGCAGCATGCTGCTGCAAGCGGACAAAGAATGGCGAATCGCCAGCGGACAGCCTGCCGCAATCGAGCAAATCGCGCATTCGGACTCTTCGAAGGCTGTGCTGGCATCAATGGATGACAGTGATTACGGCAATGTGAACGTGAAAATCGGAGGAACGTCCTATAAGGTGATCTTCGAAAAATCGGCCGTTCTCAATACGAATATTATCGCCTTTTTGCCGGAACGCGAAATTCTGAATCCCCTGCAGAAATACCGATATTTATTTTGGACGATTATGCTGACCTCGATTTTTATCGTTATTCTTTTTTCCTATTGGATCTATAGAATTATCCACCAGCCCATTCGCCGAATCGTCCGCGCCTTCTTCAAGCTGGAGCAAGGCAATCTGAAGGTCACGCTGAAGCATAATCATAATGACGAATTCGGCTATTTATACGAACAATTCAATGCGATGTCCCGCAAGCTGCAGGAGCTCGTGCACGAGGTCTACGAGGAGAAAATCCGCTCGCAGCGCTCGGAACTCAAGCAATTGCAGTCGCAAATCAACCCGCATTTCCTCTATAACAGCTACTTCGTACTGCACCGGGTCGCCCAAATGCACGACGTGGACACGGTGATCCGCTTGACGCGCCACTTAGGCGAATATTTTCGCTATATTACGAGGAACGGTTTGGACGATATTAGCTTGGCGCAGGAATACCGGCACACGAAATCCTATATCGAGATTCAGACGATGCGTTATTCGCGGCGGATCAAGACGGTCTGCGCGGAATTGCCGGAGGAATGCCGGGATATTCCGGTGCCGAAGCTGATTTTACAGCCGATATTGGAAAATGCGTACGAGCACGGCCTTAAGGACAAAGCGTCCGACGGCATCGTCAACATCTCCATCGCGCTTAAAGATCACGTCGTCTATCTCTCCGTGGAGGATAACGGCGAAGACTTGAAGGACGAGCATCTCTTGCAGTTGAACTCGGAATTGCAGCAAGGCATGAATCTGGAAACGACCGGGATGCTGAACGTCCACCGCAGATTGCAATTAAAGTACGGCAAACCGTACGGACTAGCCGTCGACCGTTCTCCGCTCGGAGGCCTGCGAGTCGTCTACGCGATTCCCATCATAAAGGAGACGCATCATGTACAAGCTTCTGATCATTGACGACGAAGACTTGATCGTACAAGGGTTGGTGTACCTGTTCGAAAACCGTCCCGACCTTGAGCTGGAAATCTATTACGCCTATTCCGCGATGGAGGCGCTCGAATGGCTGAAACGCACGAAAATCGACATCGTCCTCAGCGATATTCGCATGCCCGGCATGTCGGGAATTGCGCTGCAGCAGGAAATCGTCCGTTTATGGCCGCATACGATCGTCATCTTCTTGACGGGGCACGACGATTTTAACTATATCCAGACAGCCAGCCGCAATCAAAGCTTCGATTATATTCTGAAGACCGAGGAAGACGAAGTGATCGTAAGCGCCGTACGCAGAGCCGTCGATCGGCTGGACGGCAGGTTCGAACGCGAGCGGCTCCTCGAGCGGGCCCGCGAACAGATCAAGCTGGCGCTGCCTTCGCTCCGGAAGGAATGGCTCATGGAACGGATAACGGGAGAAGCGGCGGAGACCGGTTCGGAGTTGGAGCTTCGACTGAAGGAGCTGGACATTCCGCTGAACGCGGCCGCCCCGATTTTGATAATGCTCGGAAGACAGGACGATAGAGAGCCCGATGGCAGGACAGCGGATCAGACGCTGAAGAACTTCGGCCTTCAGACGATCGTGAATGAGGTGCTTAGTCCCACGTTAAACCTGTTTTCCTGCATGTACGAGCCCGGCAGATGGATTTGGCTGATTCAGCCGAATGCCAAATGCCTGTTGCCGGAGAATGAAGATTTCGAATGCTCTTGGAAGCATGCCGCGCTTCTCGTTCGCGAATCCTTGGCGAAAATTCAAGAGGAATGCCGGAGGCAAATCGGGCTGAGCGTGTCTCTGATCGCGGGAGCTTCGCCGGTGGCTTGGGCGGATTGCGAGCATGCGTACAGCTTGCTGAAGCGGATTCTCTATATCGATTACGGCCAGCGCAAGGAGGTGCTGCTCTCCGAGTCGCATTTGTCGCCGAACGAAAGGCTGGAGCACGACAAGGATATTACCCACTGGCTGAAAATGAATAAAATCCAAACCCTGCAAACCTATCTCGAAACCTCGCAGAGAGAACGCTTTTTTTCATTGTTTTACGAACTGGCGCGCCACATCGAGGAGAGCGGCCTCGACCTGATGAAGCTGCAATGGTTTTATTCCGTTGCGCCTATTTTTTTCAGATTCATGAACCCGTCATTCGAAGAAAACAACGCGCTGCGGATCGATGTCGACATGCTGACGCAGCTGAATCGCCACAGCTCCTGGGAGGACGCGGTTGATTATATCGCCCGGCTGGCCGAAGCGGTTTTCGATGCGCAGAAAACGGACATCGGCGAACGCGAATTGGAGATCGTCGCCCGGATCAACACCTACATCGAGGACAACCTCGCGGGCGACCTATCGCTGACCCGAATCGGAGAAGAGGTCGGCTTCAATCCTTCCTACTTGTCCAGATTATACAAGCAATTGACCGGGGAAGGCCTGCACGATTCGATTACCCGAATGAGACTGAATAAAGCGGTTGAACTGCTGACTCAGCCCTCGACCAAGATCCATGAAATCTCCTCGGCGCTTGGCTTCGAGTCTCCGGCGTACTTCACCAAATTTTTCAAGCGGGTCACGAATCTGACGCCTTCCGAGTACCGGGAGAAGGAGCTGAGCATTAAGGATTAACGAACAAAGCCAAGCTAAGTCGCTTAAATTGATCAATACACAGAGTAAGGGGTATGCACCTCCTGTAGATGCCTCATACGCTCCCGAAATTACCCTGTAACGGGTTTACCCATTTAGATTTCGGAAGCGTATAGCATCGGAAGGAGGTGCATACCCCTTTAGCCTTTATCATCGATTATCTTTCAGAGCAACTTGGTTGGCTTATGGGACAGCCTCACTTACAGCACGATCTCACGCCCGCGCTCGGCGGACTCGTAAATCGCCGACAAAATTTTGATCATATCGACGCCGTGCTCCGGCGTAATGATCGGCTGCTCCCGGCCGAGCACGCATTCGACGAAATGCCGGATGTTGGCCGTATGCTGCGGCACCGCGGCCGTCGTGAACAGCGGCTGCTGGTTGATCAGCGCGCCTTCGTTCTCCGTGAACAGGCTCAGCTTGTCGTTGATCAGGCTGAAGCCGCCCTCGGTGCCCCTCCATTCGAGGAACTTCTTCTCCTCCTCGATGTTGGACGCCCAACTGAACTCGATCTGCAGGGACGCTCCGTTATCGAAGCGAATAAAGCCCGCGGCCAAATCCTCGACATCGAATGTGCCTTGCGGAATGTTGCCCGAAGCGTCGGGACGGTCCGCGAACTTGCGGTACGTCGAGCCGGACACGGTGACCGGCTTCGGATTGCCCGCCAGCCACATCGCCATGTCGATCATGTGCACGCCGAGATCGATCAGCGGGCCGCCGCCGGACAGCTCCTTCGTCGTAAACCATCCGCCGCGCCCTGGAATGCCCCGGCGGCGAATCCAGCCGCAGCGTCCCGTGTACAGCTCGCCCAGCTGGCCTTTCCCGATGATGCGCTTGGCGAACTTCGCTTCCTCGCTGAAGCGGTTGTTGCGCATCGTCATCAGCAGCTTGCCGGATTCGCGGGCCGCGTCCGCCATCTTCTGCGCTTCGTCGGGGTTGATCGCGTCCGGCTTCTCGCAGAAGACGTGCTTGCCCTTGCGCAGAGCGGCGATGGCGATCTCCGAGTGATACAGGTTCGGCGTGCTGATGCCGATAATGTCGACCGACGGGTCGGCGATCAGTTCGCGGTAATCCTCATAAACCTTCGTTCCGGGAAAATCCTTGGCCGTCGCTTCCGCGGACGCCTTGAACGCATCGCAGAAAGCGACGATCTCGACTTCGTCGTGCGACAGCCAGCCCGGCAGATGCGCATGCTTGAATATGCCGCCGGTGCCGACGACTCCTACCTTCAATTTCATCCTTTTATTTCCCCTTGATCGTCTCTAATGGCTTGGCGTTGCCGTACTTCGGATACTCGCGGTCGACCGGCGCCGCCCACTTGACCGCGTTGGAGATGACTTTGCGGACTTGCGGGTTATAATAAGTCGGATACGTTTCGTGGCCCGGACGGAAATAGAAAATCTTGCCCATGCCGCGCGTATAGCAGCAGCCGCTGCGGAACACTTCTCCGCCCTCGAACCAGCTCACCAGAACGAGCTCGTCCGGCTGCGGGATATCGAAGTGCTCGCCGTACATCTCTTCCGCCGGAAGCTCGATGTACTCGCCGATGCCGTCGACGATCGGGTGACCCGGGTTCACGACCCAGATGCGCTCTTTCTCGTCCGCTTCGCGCCATTTCAGGTCGCAGGACGTACCCATCAGTTTCTTGAAAATTTTCGAGAAATGGCCGGAGTGCAGGACGACCAGTCCCATGCCGTGAAGCACGCGCTGATGAACTCTGTTCACGATTTCGTCCTGAACTTCGTCGTGCGCCATATGGCCCCACCAGATCAGCACGTCGGTATTGTTCAGCACTTCCTCGGTCAGGCCGTGCTCCGGATCGTCCAGCGTGGCCACCGTTACTTTCCCCGAAATGTCCAAGCCTTCGGCAATTGCCGTATGCATGCCCTGCGGATAGACGGATGCGACTTTCTCGTTCGTTTTTTCGTGGCGATGCTCGTTCCAGACCGTAACGTTGATCGTTTGGCTCATAACCGGACTCTCCCTTAACTTTATATTCCTTCTCATTGTATGCGAAGGTCGAATGCGGATCGATTGCCTATTCGGTTGATTTCTTCCGGTATTCTGTCAACCTCTATAGGTTTCTACACATCTGTGCTAAAATATTCTTACGCAATCCTGTCGTAATCCAAGTCAAGGAGATCCGATATGTATCCCGAAATGCGGCACGAGCAAGTTGTGTATCAAAATCCTTTTCTGGCCATGCGGATATGGCAGATCGACTCGGAGACGATCACGACCGAGGATCTGCTAAGAAGAGCGGAGCAGAACTGGCGGCAGAAAAATTACTACGGCTGGCATTACCACGAGGAAGTGGAGTTTCTTCTGCTTCTCGAAGGGGAGATTGCCGCTTATTGCCGGGAGGAGCAGATCGTGCTCGGCCCGGGCGACATCGCCTTGTTCGGCTCGTCGGAGCCGCATACGACGATCCAGACGAAGCCCGGCCCGACGAAGCAGATCGTCTTCCAGATCGACCTGCGCAAATACTGGGATCTCAGCACGCTGAACAGCATGCAGCATTTCTCCGAGGTGATCCGCCCCCTCAGCTCGCTTAACTATATCTATAAGGAAAACAAAGAAGTCCGCGACCGGACCGCGGAGCTGATCGTCGAGATTTACCGGGAGATGAACGACGGCCGTCTCGGCTACGAACTGGCCGTGTCTTCGCGAATCAAAAATATTTTGCTCCTGCTCCTGCGCAACGATGCGCGGCAGCAGCTTAATTATAACGACAACCGCCTGCTCGGCCGGCTGCAGCCCGCTGTCGATTATGTCGAAAACAATCTGGACGGCAAATTGTCGGTCGCCGAGATCAGCGAACGGCTCAATATGAGCTACACCCATTTCATCAAAACGTTCAAAAAAGCCGTCGGCATGTCGTTCACCGACTTCGTCGTGCTGAAGCGGATCAAGAAAGCGGAGCAGCAGTTGCTCACGAGCGACGTCAGCATCGCCGAGGTGGCCGAATCGGTCGGCATCTCCAACCTCGGCCACTTCTACGACATGTTCCGCCGCCTTAACGGCTGCTCGCCCAAGCAGTTCCGGGACCGGCTTCGGGAGACGATCCGCTAGGCGGAGAGAGTCGCCTCGATTAAGTAGCATTAAGGTTAGTCCTTGACCATACAGCGTAGGGAAAACCGTTACGCATTCGTAAGTTCTCCGGGTAGTGATATCTTAGCCGCAATAGGCCCTGCCAAACACAAGTAAAGCTTCTTCCGATAAGCTCCGGCTATTCGTGCAAATGTCGCTGTATATTCACTAGTATCAGACGCGTCACGGTGGATGAAAAAGGAAAATAGCTTGGGGTTCTTACGTTCCCTGCGGCTGACAATTGTGAATATATTCTGTTTGTAGTCGTGCCATACCATAGTCCATAAACCAGATGATTCACGAGCCATTGGGTGGCTTGTTGCCCTCCTAAACGTTAGCTATCCAGCGAATGAGGAAGGCTGCAAGCACTCCTGGGGACCGACCTGTTCGCCCCCCATTTGTCCCCATCTTTTGGTATAGAAGAAAATTAATCTGCAAAACAAAAAAAGACGCCGGATGTAACCCAGCGCCTGCGATGAAAATATGTGATGTTAATGATTATTGAGTATACAAAAGACCGTCCATATGAACGTCGAATCCATCTGAAATAGGTAACTTACTTGACCACACGTTTTCGTTTCGTACGCGCAGGTAAAATATTGATCACATCCACCACGCGATTCTGTTCGTGAACGGCGTAATAAATCAGGTAGTTCAAGAACACATGCTGGCTTCTTCCATACGTGATCCGGCGAAGCCCTTTGAAGCTGCCGCGTTCGACTGCCGGTCCCGCGTATGGATGAAACGCCAGCAAGCCCCCGATATAGTCGATGATTTCATTTTCTTTCGTGTACCACCATTGCAACGGTTCCGGCCCTTGCTCCGCAAAAAAACGTTCGATTCGATCCAAGCAGAGATCGAACTCTTCCTTAAACACAACACGAAAGGGCCGATTACTGTCTTCGCTCACGACGTTTCTCCTTCAGTTCGCTGGCCGAGTACCCTTTCATATCAGGATTATCCAAATAGTTTTGCAATGAAGCCTTCAGTTCCGGGTAATCCTCAATCTCCTGAACCAAATCCAGCTTCCCTTCATCGCCCAGGACTGAATCGAAATTTTCCACCTCGATGGAAACCAGTTTGCCATCGACCACGAAAAGGCCCGATTGCTTCCCTTCCAACGCATGTAGCAACTCTTCCTTCGCTTGTTCGCTTAACGGATTCATCCGGCTCACCTCCATTTCCACTTCACAACGCACGTTCAGTGATACCTACCTACTATCATAGCATCGACGACACACCCTGTCGATATTCCCGCCGCCTATCGAGACATGACCCTTGTTTGCCTGCTGGATTGAATCGGTCGTTCCAGTCTGCACAGAAGCTCATCGTTGACATCTTTGCCGAACTTCGTCAACCACCGATATCGGGGCGGATTCGATAGCTTGACATCGCCATTCTTTACAAAATGTACGAACCGCTCTACCTCGCGGAGCGTTGTATCCGCATACGCTTGGCCGATCTCCCCGCATTTAACCGGTCGCTGATTTCATGCATATCTGCTGCGATAACCGCATCGTCAAGCTGTTCCTTACCGAGTTCCTCGTAATGCATTTCCCGCATGTTTATGCGAATGTTGTGCGCGAGTTCCGATTATATTTTTGTTCCGATATCTGCACGTTGCACGTTGCCTAAGAGGCACCCGCCGGGAAAAAGAAGGAGGGAAGCATCAAGCGACGACGCTTTCGATTGTCATCCGTCCTTGCGACTGGTTAACCTGAAAGCTTCCTCTGTCTTTTACGCTTCCCACAATAAAAGAACGCTAATCGCCGCGCATCATAATTTCTCTCGCAATAACCTGCGCATAAGCCTTATCTTGATAGTGAGTCTCAAGCTGCTCAGTCAGTTCATTCTGCTGCTTAAGGTATTCCCGGCTGTATTCCTCGGCAAAGCGCTTCAAATCGTGTTGGAGAACCAATTCAGCATAGGTAAACGGCTCTTTTTCCTTTAGCCAGATCAGACGGGAACGCGCCGCTGCATGTGTATCCAGCGTTGCTTCGATTTCGGAGCAATGAAGACGGCATGTTGTCCCATCCGCACATACAACCGTCATGACGTCGCCAGCTTCATCATAATGACACGCCCGAGGCTGCATGCGTAACCAACTCCTCGCGTTTGCTCATAACCTCAATGACCATGTTGGCGCCAAGTTTGAACCCGTGAATAAAGGCAGCTTCGACATGCAAGCTGTTCGCACTTAAACAAAGATCAGAATATTCCTCAAGCTCAAGAAATAACTCGTCACTCAGTTCTTTTCTCCATTTTTCCGTTATTGCGCCGATTTGTCGGCTTAACGGCCGATATTCAGGATGAGACGGTACAATGATCTCATCGGGATGAAGCTGCCCACGGAACAGGGCTTTAAGAATCGATTCCATGTTCATCCTCCCATAAATGTCATCGCATCGCTTGAATGAGATTCCTGCACATGGTAGGATATTTATGCAGTCTGCTCACAAAGCGATTGCAGGATAGGAAGTAGCGGGTTCTTTTCGGGACATACGCTGCTTCCTTCTTTATTTTTGGAGTTCGTCATACACCTTCTCAATCCCTATGCGAACGATGTTTGAACGTGTCGTATTTAGCTTTTCAGCGGAAGCATCAAGCTTGTTCATAATTTCCTGATCGACACGTATCTCAATCTTTTTCCCTTTGGGATTGTTAGATGGAGGACGCCCCATCTTTTTGGAGGACATCGCTTCACCTCGCTTTTTGTCCTGACAATAATATATTGTTATCAGGACAAAAAGTCAATCCAATTATCCCGCGCCGAACGGTCATTTTTCTCGGCAGGTCAGGTATTTTTTGCGAGCAGGCACTGAATATGCATAGCCATACTCGTTGTTAGGAACTCTCCCCTACTAGGAGCACCTTAATTTTCGAGTTAAAGATTGCGAAAGACCACCTTCGTTTTGAATTCGAAGGTGGCCTTTCATGCCGATTTGCTGCTGACTTGGATCATAATAACGAGCTCGTAGATAATAAAATCCGGTTTCCTCGTCATAAATCTCCCCAGTATATTTAAATGCATTGTCAACTTGCTCAGTTTGTTGAGTAATATTTCCCCTGTGCTCCTCTTTCACTGAATCGTTACTTTTGTAAAAACGAAAGACTTGTGTAAAACAGATTGTCTTTTCTATGCGTGTGCTTCCTGTGCTTATTGGTGAAGGCACTTCTCCCCATCGGTACGATATTTCCTTCGTCGCCCAGTCGTCCCACTCCTATCCTCCCCGTTTTTCCGAACCGTTGTGCATCATGTAGCGGTATACTTCGTCCGTCGCCCATTCCGAACCAACCGAATCGTTCCCTCTCTTCCGCTACGCTATGAATGCCGATTGCGGAATTCCGTGGGCGTCAATCCGTACTGCTTCTTGAAGCTCTCCCGAAAATAATCCAAATCCGCGTACCCGACCGCCTCGCAAATTTCGTAGATGCGGTTGGCCGGGTCCCTCAGCAGCTTCGCCGCCTCCTCCATGCGGAAGCGAACGATCAGCGGATTGATCGTCGAGCCGACCACTTCCTTGACCAGCGAATTCAAATATTTCTCGCTAAGTCCCACCGCCGCAGCCACATCGGACAACGCCAGATCCCTTCTCGCGCAGTGCTCCCGAACGTATCCGACGGCCTGATCGACCAGCTTTTTCTTCTTCAGGTTTCCGAGCGGCTCGCCGGAAGGAAGCAGCTCCGCGAGATGGGGAAGCTCGCCCCTGGCCTCCGCCGCCCGTCCGCGCTCGATGTCCTTGACGGCTTCGGACACGACGCGCTCAATCTCGGCCGGATCGATCGGCTTCAGGACATAGTCCCGAACCTGCAGCCGGATCGCTTTGCGCGCGTGATCGAACTCGTTTAAGCCGGACAGGATAATGCAGCGGATGTCCGGCCGCCGCCCCTGCGCGGCTTCGATCAGCGCCAGCCCGTCCATCTTCGGCATCCCGATGTCGGTCAGCAGCAAATCCGCCTCCTCTTCCTCCAGCCGGGCGAGCGCTTCCTCCCCGTTGCCCGCGGCGCCGATCAGCGTCACTCCCAGCCGCTCCCAAGGGATGGCATGGACAAGCGTCTCCCTGACCGTTCTGACGTCCTCGGCGATCAGCAATTTATACATCGGCCGCCCCCTCCTTCTCACTGCGTTCCTTCTCCGCTCCCCGATAAGGCAGTCTCACCTCTACGCAAGTGCCGGAGTCCGTCTCCGCGTACTTCAATCCGCAGCCCTCTCCGCAGTGCAATTGAATCCGGCGATGCACGTTCAGCGTTCCGTAGCCCGAGCGGCGGCGTTCGTGGGCCGTCCGGTCTTCGCCGCCGCTTTCCCGCAGCAGCCGGTTTCTCTCCGCCGCGTCGCAGCCTTTGCCGTTATCCCTTACGATCAGGACGAGATCATCGCCCTGCCGCTCCGCGCTCACCTCGATCAGGCAATCCCCATCGTCGTCGGAGAAGCCGTGCACGATGGCGTTCTCTACGAGCGGCTGGACCGCAAAATGCACGATGCTCGCCGACAGCAGAGTCTCCGGAATCCGCAGCTCCGTTCTTAAGCTCTCCATCATCATTCGCTGGATGTCCAAATACGCCTCGACCTGCTTCATCTCGTCCTCGAGCGAAATCCACGTCTCTCCCCGATTGAGGCTGTAGCGAAAAAAATTCGCCAACGACCGGACGATCAAGCTCGACTCCCGGTCCCCGGCCGTAATCGCGCGGCAATTGATCAAATCCAGCGTGTTGTACAGAAAATGCGGGTTGATGCGCGCCTGCAGCAGATCGAGCTGCAGCTGCTTGCGGTCCATCTCCTCGGCAAAGCTTTTCTCGATCAAGCCGCGCAGCGCGACAAGCATCGAGGAAAACTGCTCGCCCAGCGCGTCCACCTCGTAAATGCCCGATCTCTGCTCCGGCAGCGCTTCCTTGAACTCCAGCACCTCGGGCCGGTGCATCGCCGAGACGAGCCTCGTCACGGGCACCGTAACCCGAACGGCGATCCGGCGGAAAACATAGCCCGCAATCGACAGGGCGACGGCGGCGGTCGCAGCCCCGATCGCCGCGATCGCGAACGCATATTTGTTATAATGGCTCTCGGGAACGACCGTCACCAGCTTCCAATCGTTCTCGAACGTTTCGAACGTGACCCGATGCTTCTCGCCGGCGATTTTGGCGACGAAGGAGCCCTCCGCCCCTCTTAGCGCGACGACAAACGGCAAGTCCCCGACATCCTCGAGAAATTCGTGATTTTCCCCGTAGATCACCCGGTCGTTCCCGTCGAGGAGCAGATGGTCTCCCTTGTCGAGCGAAGCGCTCTCGAACGCGCCGCGAAGGCTGCCGATATTCGCTCCGACGATCACGATGCCGACGTCCCGTCCGTCCTTGACGCTTGTTTTCATGCGCGCCGAATAGATCATTTCCGTGCCGGAGCTGCCCGTTTTTTGTCCCCACCAGACCGTCTTTTTCTCTCCGCCGATCAAGTCCCGATACCAGGGCTCGCGCTGCAGGTCGTCGTCCTTGTAGATGCCCGGGGTCGGATCGAAGCGATCCGTTGCCATGGCGTATAGTCCGCTGGCCGGCCTCAGGGCGAGAGACACCGCGTACGAAGCCGCGACCGAACGGCCCGAGCCGAAATCGTTAAGCAGCGACAGCAGCGACAGATTTTCCAGATTCGCCCGCAGCGCGAAAAAGTCGTCCACCGAATCGTACACCGCGGAGGCCTGGCTTTCCAACAGCCCGTCGATCGACGGATTCGACTGCACGTAGGCGGCCGCGTTATTCATCGTATCGAACTGGTAGCGGATGTTCCGGTGCACGAATTTCAAGGATTGGTCGGCCATCTGTCGGGTATGGTCGTTTTGGAGCCGAATGAGAAGATAGCTGGCCGCCGCGGCGAAGCCCAGGACAATCGCGACGATCAGCGCGAAAACCGGAACGCTAAGCCGGGTCAGCAGCCGGGAACTTTCCTTTTTCCTGCGGCCGAATACGCGCATCCTCCCCGCCCCCTTCCTGTAACGGGCCCGAACCCCCGCCTCGGGAATCCCGTGGCGGGGGCTTGCGGACGGACTGCGGTTAGCGGCCCGTTTTCTGTTGGAACGATTCCTCAAGCTCTTGCAAAATTTGATCTCCGCCCTGCGTCTTCCACTTCGCGACAAACTCGTCGAACTTGGCGATGTCCCCTCCCATGATGATCTGGGTAAAGACGGAATCCCGCATCGTATTCAGCTCGACCAGCTTCGCGACCTTGGTCGGCGAGTCCAGATAGTTGGAGGCGTCCGTAATCTGGTACGGATTGTGGATCGCCACGTCCAGCGCTTCGGCGAATCTGAGCGGCAGCGACTCCAGATAGCGAGGCCAGCCGTTCAGCCCCGGCGCGAACAGATAGCTCTGGACTCCGCGGAAATTGCCGTTCTTGTCCTGCTTCGTCTTCGGATCGAGCAGATCGGTCACGACCTTCATCTTGCCGTTCTCCAGCACGTAGTCTTCTCCTTCGAGCCCCCAGACGGTCAGCATTTGATTGTCCGGGGAGAGGGAATCCTCGATGATCTGCAGCACCTTCTGCGGGTCCTTCGTCTTCGCGCTGATCGCCGTCATCTGCGAGAACGGAGCGCCCATCGGAGCGACGGCCTTTCCGTCGGCCCCGACCAGGGAGCCGGTCAGCGTCAAGTATTTGAACGGCTCCTCGGCCTGATCCGGAAGCTTCTCGTCCGCTCCCAATTGCTTGGCTTTGATCAGCTCGTTCGTCTCCACCTGCGTATCGTAATCGTTCGCCGTCGACCACCAGCCCATCCAGGAGAACAGCTTGCCGCTGAACAGCTTCGCGCGGAGCTGCTCCTCCTTGATCGTGGCGAATTCCTTGTCGATCAAGCCTTCCTTGTACATTTTCTGCAAAAACAGCAGCGCTTCCTTCGTACGAGGATCGATGTCGTAATTGCCGAACTTCCCGTCCTGCTCCGTGAAAAATCCCGGCGTCACCCCGAAAGCGCCAAAGATGTGGTCGAACGAATTGTTCGCGTATTTCACCTGGCCGATCTGGGCCGTGTACCCGCCGAGCGGGATGACGTCGGGCTTCTCGGCCTTGACTTTCTTCAGCGCCTCGTAATATTCGTCGAGCGTCTTGGGGACGGCTGCTCCGATGTCCTGGAGATAATCGGTGCGCATGACCAGATCCCAACGGTAACCCGCGCCCGGGCCGCCTTGATACGGGATTCCGTAGATTTTGCCGTTCACCTTCGCCTGCTCGAATACTTCCGGCGGCACCTCGGCCATAATGTTCGGCGTGTCCTGCTCGTTAATCAGATCGGTCAGGTCGACGAACGCGCCGAGAGGAGCGTATTTCTGGAAATCGTCCGCGAAGTCGATTCGCACGACGTCCGGAATGTCCCCGCTGGACATTTTCAGGTTCAGCTTCGTTTTGTACTGCTGAACGTCCACCATCTCGGGGACGATCTTCACGTTCAGCTTCGCTTCGATCGCCTGCTTGACGGCGTCCTTGGCCGGATCGTACGGCACGGAAATATCCTGCGCCTTCAGCCATTTCAGCTCGTAGGGCTCGGCCGCGACGGGCGCGGACTCGGGCGGCGCTGCGGACGGAGATGCGCTGGGAGATGCCGGCGCGCTCGGCGAAGAGCTTCCCGACGCCCCCCCGCCGTTGTTGCCGCAGCCCGCAATTGCGACGCTGGCGGCCATAAAGGCGGCGAGCAAACCGAAAGACCGTTTCTTTCCTGGATGAGACATGAACGAATGACCTCCTCGAATGAGCTTTATATATTTACCCTTTGGGGATAAACCGTTGATCGGGCCGTGCGGGTTATCCTTTCACCGAACCGACCATCATGCCCTGATCGAAAAACCGCTGGATGAACGGATAAAGAATCAGCATCGGCAGGGCGACGATCACGATCGCGGCCATCTGGATGCCGACGGTCGGAGGCGGCGTCGTCCCGGCCGTCTCGAGCAGCTCCGGCGGCAGGCTGGAGCTGGCGATAATCGAGCGCAGCACGAGCTGGACGGGCGCTTTGTCCCAATCCGTGACGTAGAGCAGCGCGTTGAAAAAATCGTTCCAGTACACGACCATGTAGAGCAGTCCGACGGAAGCGATGACCGGCATCGAGATCGGCAGGACGATGCGAAGCAAAATCCGAAATTCCGACGCCCCGTCGATCGAGGCCGATTCCCGCAAGCTTTCCGGCAGACTCTCGAAAAACGACTTCATGATGATCATGTTAAAGGCGCTGAACGCCATAACCAGAATGAGCACGTAGTTCGTATTCAGCAGGCCCAGACTTTTGATCGTGACGTACGTCGGAATCAGTCCGCCCTTGAACAGCATCGTGAACACGAAGTAGAGAATGGCGACTTTTCTGCCAGGCAGCTTTTTCTCGGACAGCGCATAGGCGACGGTCGCGGTCAGAAACAGGGCCAGCAGCACCCCAATCGCCGTATTGCGCAGCGTATTGCCGTACGCGCCGTAGATCAGCGAGCCTTTCTGCAGCAGGTAATCGTAATACTGAAAGCTGACCGAGGTCGGGAACAGCACCAGGCCGTTCTTTTCGCTGAAAACGGAATACGGCGTGATCGAGACCGAGATGACGTACCAGAAGGGCAGCACGATAATCAGGGTCAGCACGGTCAGCACAATGTAGTTGGTCGTAACGAAGACGCTTTCGCCTTTGGTGAGCTTCATCGCCTCCCGTCCTTTCTCAGAAAATGCCGGAATCCGGGTCGATCCGCTTGGCGATGCGGTTGGCGGTCAGCACGAGCGCCAGCCCGACGATGCCTTTGATGACATCCGCGGCGGCGGCGAGGCTCAGGTTGAACTGCTCGATGCCGACCCGGTAAATGTAGGTGTCGAGAATGTCTCCCACCTCGAACACCATCGGGTTGTACAGGTTGATGACTTGATCCAGGCCGGCGCTCATCACGTAACCGACCCGCAGGATGAACAGGACAACGATCGTGCCGGCAATGCCGGGCAGCGTCACGTGGACAATCCGCTTGAACCGGGTCGCCCCGTCGACGATCGCCGCTTCGTACACTTCGGGATTCAGCCCCGCGATCGCCGCGATGTAGATAATGGCGGCCCAGCCCATCTCCTTCATCGCGTCGGTGACGACGAGGATCGTCCGGAAGTAGGCCGGCTCGACGAGCAAATACGCCGGCTTGCCGCCGAACAGCTCGACGACCTTGTTCACCAGTCCGGTTTCCGGGGACAGCAGAATCGTAATGATGCCGCCGTAGACGACCCAGGACACGAACCGCGGCAGATAAACCGCCGTCTGCAGCGTCTTCTTGAACCATGCGCGGCGGATCTCGTTCAGCGCGATCGCCAGCAGGATCGGGCAGAGGAAACCGCTGATCATTTTGTACAGGCTGATCAACAGCGTGTTCCGGAAAGCGTTCCGGAACATCTCCGACTCGAACAGCGCTTGAAAATGCTTCAGCCCCGCCCATTCGCTCGCGGAGAAGCCCTGGATCACGTTGTAATCCATAAAAGCGATGCTGACCCCGTAGAGGGGAAGGTAGTCGAACAGCAGCACCCACAGAAATGCGGGCAGCAGCAGCGCGTACATCAGCTTGAACTTCCATATTCGCCTGAAGGCCCGGCCGGGCGGCGCCGCGCGATCGGTTCTCTTTTTCCCGGCGCTCAGTTCCATTCTCTCTCCTCCCGCTTGCTCTCTCTGTCTCGTCTCCCCGCTTGCCCGCGGGGGGTGTAAGTGCTTACAACAATAGATTATCGGAAAGGCCGGCGGCCGAAAACCGGAGCAAAGGACGATAATCCCCGGTAAAAGTCGCGAAAAAACGGGCAAGCCTCCGGCCGTTAAATGCCGAATGCCTGCCCGCCGCACGCGTTTATTTCTGGAGAAATTCGTCGATTTGCTTTTGCAGCTCGTTCTGGATTTTCTTCAAGTAGCCTTCGCCTTCGGACTTCAGCTTGTTCCACGTCTCCGTCGGATCGGTCACGCCGTTAAACAACGAGGAATAATATTTGTCCTCGATGGCGTTGTACAGGGACAACTCGTTGGCGACGGGCTCCGGGTCGAACGAGAAGCCGGTCAGCACGCTGGAAATCAGATTGTCCGCGGTCGCGTTGAACTTATAGTGCTCGATCGACACCGGATCGAAGCCGGCGTTCAAGCGGTCGAGCGTCGGGTTCCACACCCAGGCGTAAGGGAAATAGCCGTATTTGCTGTCCGGGAGCGCCTTGTACTGATCGTCTCCGATCGCCTCGTAGTGACGGCCTTCGATTCCGTAGGCGAGCAGGTCGTAATTCTCCTTCTGCGCCGTCCAGTTCAGGAACATCATGGCGCGCTCCTTGTTTTTGCTGACCTTCGGGATCGCCTGGAAGTTCGCCTGCTTGAAGTTGGTCGTAATGACGCCCTTCTCCATCGACATGAAGGTGACCGCCTCGACTTCGGCGCCCGGCACGTTGGCCGGTACGGAAGACAGCATGTTCGACGGCACGCCGAATCCGTTGGATACGAGGATGGCGACGTCGCCCGACTCGAATACGGTGTTCACGTCCTTGATGGCCAGCACGTCCGGATGGATCAGGCCTTCCGTATACAGCTTGCGCGCTTCCTCGATCCACGACCAGACGGTCGGGTTCATCTCGTCGAACAGGTTGTATACTTTGCCGTCGTTGTTCTTGTAGTGCAGCACGATGCTCTGGCCGAGCGCGTCGGAACGCAGCAGCTCCGGACCGTAGGTCATGAAGGCGCGGAAAGCGCCCCACGTCTGGTCCCGGGCCCCCGGCTGGCCGGGAGCCAGAATCGGGATGATGCCCTTCTCGTTTTCCTTGACCTTGTAGGCGAAAGCGACGAGATCCTCGTACGTTTCGATCGGAGGCACGCCCAGCTTCTCGCGGATGTCCTTGCGGACAAGGTACGTTCTTCCGTCGAGATGGGAGTTGCCGAGCGGCAAGGCGTAGATCCGGTCTTGGAACTTGTTGGCGTCGAACATCTGCCGGGACCGGACCGCCACGGCATCCTGACCGTATTTGTCGAGCAAATCCTCCAGAGGCTCGTAGTAGCCCGCGGCGATCATCTGCTCCATATGCAGCCACGGAGCGTCGAAAATCAAATCGACGTTCTCGCCCGACGCGAGCATGACCTGCGTCTTCGAAGCGAGATCGGACCACGGGACGAAGACGAGATCCAGCTTGACGTTGATCGTGTCCGCCATCCGTTTCTCCGCTTCCTCGATGACCAGATCCATGTCCGCGGGACGATCGCCGGGCAGAATGATTTTCAGCGTGACCGGATCGAGCTTCTGTCCGGCGTTCTCCGAGGCGCCGCCCGGCGACGCGCCGGCCCCCGGCTCGTTCGTCCCCTTGGAGCTGCACCCCAGCACGGCCGCCGCAAGCAGCAGCACCGATAAACCCGTTATGAGCTTCTTTTTCATGATCGTGCTTAACCTCCCGAATGAATGATGTCTATGCTGAACCGGATCGCTCCGGGACAAGCCTAGCCTTTAAGAGCCCCGATCGTAATCCCCTTGACGAAAAAGCGCTGGATGAACGGGTACAGAAACACGATCGGACCGATGGTCAAGCACACCGTGGCCAGCTGCGCGCCGTAAGTCGGCACCGCCTGGGTGTACACCGTCGAGCTGCCGCCGACGTACGAGCTGATATTGACGTTGGAGATGATCTGGCGAATCATCATCTGCAGCGGATGCAGCTTGTAATCGTCGATGAACAGCAGCGCGAGGTAGAAATCGTTCCAATACTGCAGCGCGTAAAACAAGCTTACCGTCGCGATGACCGGCGTGGAGATCGGAAGGATGATGCGGAAGAAAATCGTCAGGTCGTTGGCCCCGTCGATCGTGGCCGCCTCGTTGATCTCGTAAGGCAGCGTCCGGAAAAAGGAAACCATAATAAACGCGAAGAACGGGTTGAGCAGATAAGGAAGAATAAGCGCCCATATCGAATCTTTTAACCCGAGCGTGTTGGCGATCAGAATATAGAAGCCGACCAATCCCGCCCCGAAAACCATCGTGAAATACGTCAGAAAAGAAAGAATGCGGCGGTATTTCACTTTGGGATGGGCCAGCGTATACGCGTATGCCGACGTGATCAGCAGCGCCAGGCAGGTGCCGACGACCGTAACGGTCACCGTGACCAGATAGCTGCTGGCAATCTGCTTGCCCGCCATCGTGTATTGGTAGGCGTACAGCGAGAATTCCTTCGGAATAAGCAGCATGCCGTTGCTCTTGATGCTGCTCTCCGCGGCGAACGAATTCACGACGACGAGCCAGAACGGCAGGATGCTGACGAGCGCGAACAGGCCGACGAAGGCGTAGACGGCGATCGCGAAACCTTTTTCCGCCAGGGATCGGTTTTCTCTTATGCGGGTTTGCATCGATGATGTCCCTCCTTAAAACAAGGCCGAGTCCTTGTCCATTTTTCTGGCGACAGAGTTGAAAATGACGATCGTGATCAAGCCCATCACCGACTGATACAGGACGACCGCGGACGATTTGCTGAAATCGCTCAGCACCCGGAGCGCCCGGAACGTATACGTGTCGATGACGTCCGTCGTCGAATACAGCGCGCTGTTATCGCCGATAATGCCATAGATCATGCCGAAGTCTCCGTAGAAAATCCGGCCGACGCCAAGCAGGCCGAGCACGATGGCGACGCTGCGAATGAGCGGAAGCGTAATGTGGACGATCTGCTGGAACCGGGTCGCTCCGTCGATCTTCGCGCTTTCGTAGTATTCGCCGGAGATTCCGGTAATTGCCGCCAGAAAAATAATCGAATAATAGCCCGCGAATTTCCACACATAGATCAGCGTCAGGAACGCCGGCCACACTTCCGCTTTCAGATACCAGTTGATCCTCTCTCCGCCGAACGATTCGATCGTCCGGTTGACGATGCCGTCGGTTGTGTTCAGGAACGAGAACGCCATCATGCTGACGACCAGCCACGAAATAAAGTACGGCATGAAGATGAACGACTGGGCGAGCTTCTTGAACAGCGCCTGGCGGATTTCGTTCAGGAACAGCGCCAGCAAGAGCGCCAGTCCGAGCCCGAAGACGAGGAACAATCCGTTCAGGATCAATGTGTTCAGCGTAACCTTGTACCAATCGCCGCTCATGAAGAAAAACTTGAAGTTGTCGAAGCCGACGAATCGGCTCCCCCACAGTCCGTCCGCCAGCCGATACTTCTTAAAGGCGATCAGATGGCCGTTCAGCGGGATGTAGGCGAATACGACCAGGAAGGCCAGTCCCGGCAGCGCCAGCAGATACAAGTATTTGTTCTTGACGATTTCCCGGATAAAACTCATGTTGCTTTCACCTGCTTCCGTTGGGGAGTGTGGGTTGGCTCATGGGTCCATCATAGGGCGGGCCGTCCCGGTTCGTATAGTTCCGATACCGGCGAATCGGTTCTGAAACCGGAAAAAGACCGGGTTCTAATTGCGGAAGCGCGGTTGTCGCGGCGGAACTTGCTCCGACCAGTACCGTGCTGCGGGCTTATCCGCTCCGATGAGAGCGGTTTGTCCGATTAGGACCGTGCGGCGAGCTTATCCGCTCCCTTGAAGACGGTTTGTACTGCCCGGAGCGGCGGCATCGAGGCAAAAAAAGCGTACCCGAGCTAAGTCGGATACGCTTGCCGATTGTCGTCTCGCGATCAGGACGGCCGCTGCGGCCGATTGTCCCGGTATTGGCTCGGCGTCATGCCCGTCGCTTTCTTGAACGTGGTGAAGAAGTTGCTTTTCGTCTGGAAGCCGGAGCGTTCCCCGATATCGGTCACCGTCCAATCGGTCGTCTCCAGCAGCTCCTTCACCCGATCGATCCGCCGCTCCATAATATAGTCGGACAGCGTCGTGTCCCACACTTCTTTGAACAGCTGCCGGATATAGCGGGTCGACAGCGACACGTGCTCCGAAATTTCGTCGATGGTCAGCATCGGGTCGTGCAGATGCGTTCCGACGTATTCGACGATCTCCTTCACGATCTCGTCGCGGCGGCTCGCTCCCTTCTTGTTGCTCAGATCGCCCATAATTTCCCGCAGCTCCTGCGAGAGCCAGCCTTTGATTCCGGCCAGCGTATCGAATCTGTCCAGAATGCTCTCTATTCTCTCGACCGATTCGACCGAAGGCAGCTTATTGAACGTTTTGAACAGCGTGTACAAAATCAAAGAAATCTGGAACTTGCTGTCCGCGTAACGCATCGTCTGCATCGGTCCGAAGATCCGGTCCAGGCTCTCCTCGACCTCCTCCGCCTTGCCCATCCGAATCCGCTTGATCAGCTCGTCCAGCAGATGGTCGTCGGGAAGCGGCTGCACGCGCGCCATGAACGCTTCGAAATCCTGCTCCAGATACACTTTATCCTCGCCCGAAATAAACTTCAGCATCGTCAGCTCGCGAATGTGCCCGTAGATCGCCTTCAAGTCGTCTCCGTACGCGTTCGGCCCGCTGACCGCGATCGTGAGGCCGATCCGCGTCCACCGGACGACCTGTCGTCCGACCTCTTCCATCGCTTCGACGAGCTTGTCCATCGGAATATCCGAACCGGACAGCAGCACGACCAGGTGATCCCCGCCGAGATCGACCGCTTCGACGGACCAATAGCGGTCGACAATTTCCTCGGAAATATTGCCGATCGCATATTTGATCAGCTTCCGCGAGGCAAAATTGTACCGCTCCTCGAACAGGCTGTACTCGTTGATCCTCAAGACGCCCACATGAAGGCTGTCCCCGTTGAGCAGCGCCGTATGCTCGCGAAGATAGCTCTCGACCGGCGCGATCAGCTTGCCCTGCACAATCCACTGCCGCAAATATTCCGCCTTGATGACGCTCTTGTGCTCCCGCATCGAGCTGTCCAGCTTGTCGACTTGATCCGCCAAAATTTCGATGCCGGAGCGGAGCACGTTGTATTCTTCCCGGGGGCCTTCGCCCGTCTCTCCGTTCAGGCGCGAGCCCAGCTTTGTCTCGAGCTGCTCCGCCAGCTGGGAGAACGGCTTGTAGGTTCGCCGCGAATTCCAGAACAGGACGCCGAGCATCAGCACGACGAACAATACGGCAAAAAGCAGCATTTTATTGCGGAAGGAATCGAAGTCGGAGCGAATTTGCTCCACCTTCGCGGTAATGTACAATGTCCAGCCTTGCGGATCGATTCTGGCGTATTGAACCGACCACAGCTCGCCCTCGTAGCGATGGGTGAAGCTCCCCGCTTCGTCCGCGGACCTCTGCGCCAGCTCGGCGTACAGATCCTCCGCGCCGTTCGCGCCCAGCACGACTTGGCCTTCGGAATCGAGAATGAAGGACCTCATGCCCGACTGGCGATCGTCCTTAAGCAAATACTGCCGGATCAGCCCGGTCTCCATCACCATAACCAGATAGCCGAACGATTGCTGACCGGAGGGCACCGTGGGAATGACCAGCGCCAGCTTGCGCTGCCCGTCCCGCTCGTACGAAATAAAATTCAAATAGGACCTGCGGGGCTGCATGACGATATCCAGAGCCGCCTGGTCCGGAAACCGGGCAAACGACGACAATCCGAATTTCAAATCGAGGGCGTGCTCGGTGCGCATGTTGAACAAATAAATCTCTTCGATGAACGGTTCCGTCGTCCTGAAGTTCGCCGCCGCTTTCATCGCGTCGACCTGATGCTCCGGCGTCTCGGTCTTGTCCGTCAGCCACAGCTGGATGCTCTTGTCCTGGTACATATTCAAGCCGTAAGCGATCATCTTCCGGAATACGAAACGGGAATTTTCCTGCGCGTGCTCGACTTCGATCCGGTTGACCTTGTCGATCTGCTTCAGCGCGTAGCTGGAAAACTGCTGCGAAATCAAATACACGAAGGGAATCGATACCAACGCGAACAGGATGCACAGCGCCAAAAATATCCGAATGTACTTCTGCCTCGGCATGAACCGTTTCATCCGCATCCCCCTCTGTCGGCCGGGCGGCCTCTCTTCGGAAAGTATAGGGCGTCGTCCCCCGCAGTACAAGTGCTGGAAGCGGAAATCGGGTTTTGTTTTCGGAACAGTCCGCGAAAGTCCTTCATTTGAGCCGATCTTCGGCCCCGGCGCCGGAACTGGATAAAAATGCAGAGGTTTTCATAGAATCCTCCCCTACGAAGTTGGGCGGGCAATCTCTACAATGTTTTTGGAAGCGTTTACGCTTCGGTGCGTTCGGACGCGAAACTTGCGAGGAAGGCGGTGGCGGACAACGGAATTCGACTGAGCGAACGAAGGCGCATGCGATTACTTACGGAAACATGAACGTTCACGAGTATGAAGCTGACAACGAAAGGAGAACAATCATGAAACGGCCATTATGGAAAAAAGGAACCGACCGCACCGCGAAGCTGCTGTTATCGGCGCTGCTGTGTACCGGTCTGTTCGAAGCGATGCCGTCTCCGGCATCGGCCGACGTGCCGCCGGTTGTGAACGGAAAGGTTATCCACGTCGCCAAAAACGGCAGCGACGCCAACCCGGGCACGGCGGCCCAGCCTTATTTGACGATCAACCGGGCGGCGCAAGCCGCAATGCCCGGGGACGCCGTCGTCGTGCACGCGGGCTTGTACCGCGAGACGGTCAAGCCGGCCAGGGGCGGCACGGACGAAGCTCATAGAATCGTCTATACCAACGCGGGCGACGGTGAAGTCGTGATCAAAGGCTCCGAGGAAATCGACAGCTGGACGCGCCATAACGGCGACGTATGGCGCGTGACGCTGCCGGGCAGCTTCTTCGGCGATTACAACCCGTATACGACCCGTCATCCGCAGGGCGGCGGCGGAGATTTCTTCCCGGTATACACGGCCGGCGACGTCTACCTGGACGAAGTCGCGTACAGTCAGAAAGGCTCGCTGAGCAACGTGCAGTCGGCTCCGAACACGTGGTATGCGGAAACGTCCGGCGGCAGCACGACCATTTACGCGAATTTCGACGGGGCCGATCCGAACGCCGCGCTGGCGGAAATCAACGTCCGCAAGCAAATTTTCGCCCCGGACGTGTGGGGCTTGGGCTACATTACCGTCGACGGCTTCACGATGAAGCACGCGGCCAACACGTATTCGGACTTCCCCGGCTCGCCGTCGAGGCGGCAGGCAGGCGCAATCAGCGTGTTCGGCGGCTTGAAGTGGATTATCCAGAACAATACCGTCATCAACGCACGCACGATCGGCATCGACATCGGCTTGACGAACGACGAATGGGCGGGCAACCGGCCGGGGACGACGCGGACAAACTTCCGCAGCACGGCGCTGTACGGCTCGCATATCGTGCGCAACAACTATATCGCCAAGAGCGGACAGTCCGGCATTGCGGGCGTGTTCTCGTGGAACTCGGATATTCTGTACAACCGGATCGAGGACACGAACTACCGCGGGGAGTTCAGCGGCGCGGAGACGGCGCCGATCAAGGTGCATTACATGAACGAAGGGCTCATTAAAGGCAACTACATCCGCAATTCCAAAGGCGGCAACTCCGCCGGCATCTGGACGGATTGGGGCAACCAGAACGTGCGCGTGACGGGCAATATCGTCATGAACGCGCCGTGGGGCTTTTACGCGGAAGCGGTGCACGGCCCGATCCTCGTCGACAACAACGTGTTCATAGGCAACAGCGATATTCGCATGCTGGACGCGACCGGAGTCGTGTTCGCCAACAACCTGTTCGTCGACAATGGCAATATCAACGTCGACGGCGGCGGCCGGGACGCGTACTATTTCGCTCCGGGAACGATGAACGAGACGACGCTGTCGACGGCGGTCCAGAAGTTCCATTGGTACAACAACCTGGTCCAAGGCTCGACGCTTCCGAACAACGCGCCGAACAAGACGCATATCAAGGAAGGCAACGCCACGGGGGCGATCTCCAATTTCGCCTATTCCGCCACGCGGGAAGGACTGAACGTCAGCTTCGACTTGAATACGTCCGGGATCGGCGGCCTGACCCGGGTGACGAAGCAGCGCGTCGGCATCATCCCGAACGCGAACGAGAGCATCGCTGCGGACGTCAACGCCGATTTCTTCGGCCAGCCGATTCCGGCGACGGGCGTCATGGCCGGTCCGTTCGCGAACGCGCACGGCGGCAGCAACTCGTTCACGCTGTGGCCGCCGCAAGGGCAGACGGTTCCGATGCCGCCGACTCCGAACGAGAACGCGCTGGTCAACCTGTCGCTGAAGCCCGGCGTTGTCGCGACCGCTTCATATCAAGACGGCTCGTACACCGCCGACAAGGCGATCGACGGCAACGGCTCGTCGCGCTGGTCGTCCGACCACAGCAACGACAACAACGCCTGGATTCGCGTCGATCTCGGCGACGTGTACGACGTGCACAGAGTCGTTCTGTCGTGGGAGGCGGCGTATGCCCGGTCCTACAAGCTCCAAATTTCCGACGACGGCGCGAGCTGGTCGGACGTCTATGCCACGACGACCGGCGCGGGAGGCAACGAGACGATTCCGGTCCGGCAAAACGCGCGGTTCGTCCGCATGCAGGGCGTCGCGCCGCAGACGCCTTACGGATACTCGCTGTATGAATTCGAAATCTACGGAACGCCGATTCAACCGGTCACGTCTACGAACGTGGCTCTGAACAGACCGCCATCCGCCTACACGGCGTCCACGCAATCGAACGACGGCAGCGGCGAGACGAACAGCCAGCCGGCCAACGACCGCTCCGCGTTCCGCGCGTTCGACGGCAATCCCGGCACGCGCTGGGGCTCCCACGGCGGCCATACGAACTGGCTGCAGGTCGATCTGGGGCAGACGCACGTCATCGACAAAGTCGTGCTGATGTGGGAAGCCGCCTATGCGAGCAAATACGGCATTCAAGTGTCGAACGACGGCAATTCATGGACAAACGTCCATACGCACGAGGCCGTCGCGCCGGGCAACCATACCGACGAGATCCCGCTCGCGCAGCCGGCCGAAGGCCGATACGTCCGCATGCAGGGCATCGAGGCGGCGACGCAATGGGGGCTGTCGCTCTATGAATTCGAAGTATACGGCAGGCCGAAAACAAGCGGCGGCTCCAGCGGTGGTCCGGGTCCGGGTGCAGATCCGGGTCCCGGGTCCGTTCCGGATATTCCCGGCAATCCGCTGACGACGGCGCGGTCTTCGACGTATCCTGCGGCGTACGCCGACTGGGAGGACGGCTTGCTGGCCGGCGACGGCAAGCAGGGCATTATCGTCTTCGGCAATCCTCTCCAGGAGACGGTCGTGTTCAACGACCGGGATTTCTTCATGGCCCGGTCGGAGTCCCGCCCGCATCGCACGTTCAATACGGTCAGTCAGGCGAATATCGACCAGATCCGCAACCTGCTGATCGCCGGGCAATACCAGCAGGCGAACCAACTGGCCGCCAACGTGCAGGGGTACCAGGGCGGGGGCGAAGGCAGCAAGCATCCCGGGTTCAAAATGACGATGACAATGGCCGGCAGCGGGGCGATCTCCGGCTACGCCCGTTCGACGGATTACGCCAACGGAACCGTGTCCGTCGAATGGAACGATAACAAGGGCGCCTGGAAGCGGACGTCCTTCGTCTCCCGCCCGGACGGAGTGACGGTGCAGTATTTGCCCGCGCCGAACGGACAGAAGCTGGACGTCCGGCTCGAGCTGGGCATCGATCCGGGGATGAATTTGCTGAACAAAGGCGTGACGTACGTCAACAACTCGAACGTCGATTACCTTAACCTGCGGGCCAAGTATGCCAACGGCACGTATAACGCGGGCTACGAGGGCGTCACGCGCATCGTGACGGACGGCGCGAAGACGATGAGCGGCGGCGCGGTGTCGGTTACGAACGCGACGTACGTGCTGCTGCTTACGCTCACGCAGCGGTACGACGGCACGTTCGAAGGCGGCACGCCCGCGGAGCAGCAGTGGAACCAAGGGCTGCTGCAGGCGAGGCTGGCCGCAATGAACGCCGACTATGCGGCGCTGCTGAGCCGTCACACGTCCGCTCACCGCGCGATTATGGAACGCGTCTCGCTCGATCTCGGCGCCAGCGCCGCGGATCGCGCCAGGACGAACGAAGAGCTGCTGGCGATGCAGAAGACTTCGTCGACGCCGATCCCGGCGCTGCTCGAAAGAATGTTCTACTCCGGCCGCTACCATCTGCTTGGCTCCAGCAGCGCCACGGCTCCGCCGGATCTCCTCGGCAACTGGACGGGCGACAGCAACGTCGGCTGGGACGGCTACTACCATCTCGACGCCAACCTGAATTTGCAAATCTCGAGCGGCAACATCGGCAACATGCCGGAAGCGATGGCGGGTTATTTTCACATCAATCGTCAATGGCAGGAAGATTTCCGCACGAACGCGCGGAAGCTGCTCGGCACGAGAGGCATGCTTACAGGCGGCAATACGCCGAACGGCGAAGGACTCATTTCCAATATCAATTTCGATTATCCGTATCAGTACGTAACCGGCGGCGAGTCGTGGCTGCTGTATCCGTTCTGGGAGTATTACCGGATTACCGGCGACACCGCCTTCCTGGCGAACGAATATTACCCGCTCATTCGCGACATGGGCGACTTCTACGAGGACTTCCTCGTCCGCAAGGACAGCAACGGCAAATATATTTTCGCGGGATCGATCTCGCCGGAGAACCGACCTGCGGGCGGCGTTCCGCTCACGGTCAATTCGGTGTACGACATTGCCGGAGCGAGATTCGCGCTCGAGACGCTGATCGAGACGAGCCGGACGCTCGGCAGGGACGCGGACAAAATTCCGGTCTGGCAGGAGAAGCTCGCGAACCTGCCTCCGTACTTGATCAATAACGACGGCGCGTTCGCCGAGTGGGCATGGCCGGATCTGATGAATCGCAGCCAGTACCAGCACCGCCATTCGAGCGCGATGATGCCGATCTGGCCGTATCGCGAGGTGACGGCGGAGAAGAACAGGGCGCTGTACGACGCGGCCCGCGTCTCGCTGCGGAAGAAGGACGAGGGCAGCTACGAGAACGCCGGCCACGGCTTGCTGCACGGCGCGCTGGCGGCCGCCAACCTGAACGACGCCGACTCCGTCAACGCCAAGCTTCTGCGCTTCGCCAAGGACGACTACTACTATACGAACATGGCGACATCGCATTACAACAATCACGGCGTATTCGCGACGGACGTCGTCAACTCCGTTCCCGCCGTTCTGATGGAAATGCTGGCCAGAACCGACAGCGGAACGCTGGAGCTGCTGCCCGCGCTGCCGAAGTCGCTGACGAGCGGTTCGATCTCCGGCATGCTCGGCAGAAGCCGCTTCAAGATCGACGAGCTGAGCTGGAATACGGCCAACCGCTCGGTGCGGGTCAAGCTGACGTCGGCCGTCAACCAGGATTTGACGCTTATCCAACGCGCCGGCATCGAGAGCATCTCCAGCCCCGACGTCGCGATCGGCGCTTCCCCGCTCGGCGACATCGCGCGCATCGTGCCGCTGCGGGCGAACGTGCCGGCGACGATCGAGCTGACGTTCAAGGACGCGGCGCGGCTCAACCTCGCTCTGGGCAAGCCGGCGAGCGCGCTTACCGAATCGAACGCGCAGCAGACGGCGGCCAAAGCGTTCGACGGAGATCCGAGCACGCGCTGGGCCGCGCACGAGGGAGCCGACAACTGGCTGCAGGTCGACCTCGGCGGCGTGTACGCGCTGAGCGAAGTGGTCCTGCAATGGGAGGCTTCCTACGCCAAAGCCTATCGGCTGCAAGCTTCCGTCGACGGCTCGAGCTGGTCGGACATCTATACGCAGAACAATTCGAACGGCGGAACGGAGCGGATCGCGGTGAACGCGCTCGGCCGTTACGTCCGCATGCAGGGCGTGCAGAAGTCCGGCCAGTGGGGCTACTCGCTGTATGAGATGGAGGTGTACGGAGGGCAGGAGCCGAATATCGCCTTGGGCAAAACATATGCTTCCTCGACGGCGTCGAACGCCCAGCAGACGGCGGACAGGGCGTTCGACGGAGACCCGAGCACGCGCTGGGCCGCGCACGAAGCGGCCGACAACTGGCTGCAGGTCGATCTGGGACAACCGTACGATGTCCGCCGCGTGGAGATCGATTGGGAGGCTTCCTATGCGATAGGGTATAAGCTGCAGACGTCCGCGAACGGCCAGACGTGGACGGACGTCTTCACGGAGACCAACGGCGACGGCGGCACCGACGTCGTCAACCTGAACGCCCGGACGCGGTTCGTCCGGATGCAAGGCGTCCAGAAATCCGGCCAGTGGGGCTACTCGATCTACGAGATGAAGGTATACGGCACCCCGGTCAGCTGATCGGCGGCTGTGTAAATAGCGGCAACAGGCTTTCCGGGATTTAACTCATTCGTTCTATCCTACAGGCAGAGAAGAAGAACGCCACGCTTCCGCGATGGAAATCTTCTTCTCTGCCTTTTAACCGCCAACTAAAATCGGAAACGGATCGCACCACTCGATAGATGTCATATTTTAGAAGTATGCTATAATAAATCCACAATGCATTCTGATAGGATGTGAGGATTGCCATGTTCGTGAAGACCAAGATTTTTATAAGCTCAGTCGCTCAGGACCGGCTTAAGCCTCTACGAGAACATCTGTGGGATTTACTCCGCGAACTTGGTCATGAACCGATGTTGTTTGAAAAAAACTTCGGAGCTTGGGATTCTCACACTAATCCTGTCGCAAAATGTATGGAATGCGTTCGTCAATCTGATGCATTCTTGCTTTTCATTTCCAACAATGCCGGAACTTTTTACGAACACTCGCAGCGGACTGTAACTCATATGGAACTCATCGAAGCCTGTAACCAACGTAAGACGATACTTGTTTTTGTGGACAGCGATGTGAAGAAAACCTATTTTTCCAAAGCCAAGAACATAATAGATGAGTACGTAGAGGCTTATAAAGCAGAAAATTCTTCAATTCCAAACGCCTCAGAAATAGTTGCGGCACTTCGTACAGCGGAACTATCCTCTCACATTGATCCCTATGTATGGTTTTTCGTTCATGACATTGCTGCAAGGGGGATCTTTTTCGAAAGCCTAGACCTTGCTGTTGCTCCCGACTGGAAAATATACTTCAGCGATTTATTGCGGAGAGGTATCCAATTAATGCCGTTCAAAGATGCAATTGAAACGAATGAACGCCAATTGGAACAATACGATCAATTCTATGATTTGCTGACAAATACTCTGGCAAATGTAAATTTCACTGAATTTCGCAGGCTTACAGCTTTTTTGGAATCATTCCGACGTTCGATCAAAGGCGACATCGTGGAACACGACTACGGCTTTGTTAAGGAGGCGGTTGGCTCTTTCAGCGATTGCTCCGCTGTCACCTTGTACAAACTTCAAGAGGATCGCATGGTGACGATGGGAAAGACAGGGTCTGCCACCGGGGATGATTATTATTTGCTGGACAACAAGGATTCCTTTGTTGCGCTCACGTATAACAACCCCGATGATCAGGTATTCTTTAAAGAATCGAACTTTACCTTTTATTATTGTCTGCGTCTCCCAAAACATGTAATGACATTTCATTTGCCATGTGGGCAAGAATGGAATACGAACAAGTTCATGGCTTTCAAAGATAACGTTATACGTGTTATAATAAATAAAAATGCATTGGCTTTTGATTTTGCGCGAATGCTTTTAGGAGGGATGCAGCATGGCGACTAAGGTTTACGTATCCTTGAATGGAGTCGTTAGAGAAGCGGTTGGTACTCAGCCAAAAGACGCGCTCTTGTTTGCATCTTCAACCAAAAGCGCGGCGCAAGTTATATTTGAACAACGAGCGACCCGAAGGAAAAACAGTCAATTCATTAAAGAACGTCTCGATGAAGCGTTCAAAAGATAAACATACCGTGTAGTGAAAAAGCTATCCTGTAAGCAGAGGATAGCTTTTTTGTTTAAAATTAATCATGAGGAAACCGGCAGAATCCAATCTGTCATGTCGGCATTGGCTGCCTCTCTCGCACCGCCGCTTCTTCCCTAGCGACTCTCCCGATACTCCTTCGGAGCGCAGCCGGCGTAACGCTTGAAGATGTGCGAGAAATATTTGTAGTCGCTGAAGCCGACCTTCTCGGCGACGACGGACGTCTTCGCCCCGGGCTCGGACAGCAGCTGCTTCGCCTTCTCGATCCGGTAGCGGTTCAGCCATTCGATGAAGTTGACGCCCGTCTCCTCCTTGAACACCCGGCTCAAATAATTCGGCGTCACGTACACGACGGCCGCCACGTCGGCCTGGCTGATCTCCTCGCGGTAATGCTCCTCCATGTAACGGATGGCGGTCAGGATCATGCCCTTGAACTTCGCATTTTTGTTGTCCTCGACGAGCTTCATCAACCGCAGCAGCAAGCCGCCCATCCCTTCCTTCAGCTTTCCGAGCGTGTCGAACCTTTCCAGCTCCCGATACGGATTGAAGTCGGGACGGAGCGCGTCCGCCGTGTCGATGCCCATCTCCTCGACGCCCCCGGACGCGACGAGAAGCAATCTCCCGCATATCGTCCGGATTTTGTCCGCTTCCACCTGCAGGGCGAGAAACCGTTCGAAAATCTGATCGAGGGCGTGCTCCAGCCCGCGGGCGTCGAGCGTTTTTAGACAGTTGGTGATCACCTTCTCTTCGTCGGACGGATACAGCACCGTTCGCGCCCCATCCGCCTGCTTCGGCTCGCGGTAGTGGATCAGGCTGCCTCTGCCCTCGTAAATTTTGTTCTTGAGCGCGGCGAACGCCTCGGCGTACGCGCCGCTTAAATCCCGGAACTGCTCGCGCGGCTTCCCGATTCCGACGGAAACGGACAGCTTCAAATACTGCCTGACACCCTGCTGGATTTCCCTGCAGATGCTCTCGATCGCAGCGGAGGACAGTCGATCCCCGCATACGAATCCGACAAGATGGTCGAACTCGCTGTAGCCGACGAATCCCGAGAGACGCGTCGCGATGATTTCTTCGGCGACGTTCATGACGGAATACCGGATCAGGTCGCGTTCGGCCGCCGTCAGCGGCTCCGTCATGAGCGCGAAGTCGTCGATGTCGATCGCTACGACGGCGAAGCGGCTTCCCGTCAATTTGACCTGCAGCGGTTCGGCCCGGCCGTATACTTCCTCGCGATCCGCGTCGCCGCCCCGCAGCAGGCGATTCAAAAAATCGGACTGGATTTGGGGACGATTCTCGTTAAAGACGTGCTCGCGCGACTGTTGATCGCGCTTGACGGCTTCGACCTGCTCGATCTCCTCGCGCAGCCGCCGCAGCAAGGCGACGAGCTCGTCCGCGCCGACCGGCTTCAGCAAATATTCCTGAACGCCGATCCGCAGCGCCTCCTTCGCGTAAGAGAAATCCTCGTATCCGCTCAGGACGACGATTCTCGTGTCGGGAAGCTCCGTCTTCAGCCGCCGCGCCAGCTCGAGTCCATCCATAATCGGCATGCGGATGTCGGTCAGGACGATGTGCGGCTTCGTCCGAAGGGCGAGCGCGAGAGCGTCGCTCCCGTTGGCCGCCTCCCCGACGATCTCCATCCCGTACCGCTCCCAATCGATCGAGGTTCGAATGCCCTTGCGGATCGTCGGCTCGTCATCCGCCAGCAGCAATTTCATCATGAGGTTCGCCTCCTTGCAGATAAGGTTGCCGAACGGTGACCGTCAGGCCGCCTCCGGCCTCCGTCCGAAATGAAAGTCCGTATTCCGCTCCGAAGAACAGCTGGATTCGGTCGTGAACGTTTTTGAGGCCGAAGCCCCGGTTGCCCTGCCGCACCTTCTGCAGCAGCGACAGCAGCTCCGTCTCGTCGGCGCCGACTCCGTCGTCCGTTATCCGGTACACCAGTTGTCCGTCTTCCCGGCCAATTCGAATCCGGATCGTCCCGCCGGAGCCCTTCGGCTCGATGCCGTGGACGATCGCGTTCTCGACCAGCGGCTGCAGCACCAGCTTGACGACTTTGCACGATTCCAGCTCGCCGCTCGTTTGGATGTCGAATTCGACGCTGTCCTCGTACCTTTTTTTCTGAATGGTCATGTAAGATTTCAGATGCTCAAGCTCCCGTTCCACGCTCGTCAGCTCGTTGCCGCTGTTCAGGCTGAGCCGGAACAGCTTGGACAGCGCCTGGATCAGGTCGGAGCTTTCGTTCGCCTTCTCCATCCGGCACATCCAGTAGATCGTGTCCAGCGTGTTGTACAGGAAATGCGGATTAATCTGCGCCTGCAGCGCCTTGAGCTCCGCTTCCTTCCGCTTGATCTGGCCGGCGTACACCTCGTTGATCAGCTCGTCCAGCCGTTGGGACATCCGGTTAAAGCTCGCGCTGATCAGGGCGATCTCGTCGTTGCCCTTGATCGGAATGTTGACGTCGAAATTTTCCTTCTCCACCGCCCGCATCGATTTGCGAATGCGATTAAGCGGGCCCAGCACGTTATGGGAAAACAGCACGATCATCATCAGGCAAAATACGAAGCAGCCGAGCATGACGTACAACGTCACGTTGCCGATCATCTTCGTGTCGCTGAACAGCTCGTTCATCGGCACCAGGTTGATCAGCTTCCACCCGGGCCGCGCCAAGTCGTAATGCGTTTCAATATACGGAGCCCCGTCCAGCTCGGCCTGAAAATAGCCCGAGGTCCGCTCGTACAGGCGCGGATCGTCGTAGGCCGCCGCTAGCTTCGTGCCGATTTTCGCCTTGTCGAGCGCGGAAATGATCGTTTTGTTCTCGTCGACGATGAAGAAGTCCCCGCTGCCGCTGAGCAGCTTGCCCTTGTAAATGTCGGAAATTTGCTCCTCCGCGACGTTGATTTTGAGAATGGCCAGATCCTCGGACAGGTCGTCGATGTTCTTCAGCACCTTGACATAGGCGAAGACGCGGACATCGTTGCGGTTGTATTCCTGAACGACATCGGCGATCCACTGGCCTTCCCCCCGCAGGGCCAGCAGCTTCTGCTCCTGCTCCGGCGCAATCGTGTTCGTGCTGCTGGCGGAATCGAAGACAAGCCCGTTCATGCCCTGGACGTAGATGGAGAAAATGCCCGGTCGGAAGACGACGAACGTGTTGACCGCGTTTTGCGCGGACAGCCGCAGGTTGGGAGAACGCTTGATCTCGGCCTCCGGAATCGTAAAATGGTTCATGAACGCTTCGTTCTGCCACAAGTAGAGCATCGAGTTTTTCATGTCGCTGAACACGAAATTGATGTTGTCGGCAATTTGCTGCACCGTATTGAAATTGGAGAGGCTCACCTTCTCCTCGATGACGTCCGTCGATTTCTTGTAGGAGAAGCCGCCGACGATCGTAAGCGGAATAAGGACGATAACGAGCGAGAAAATCATGATTTTGTACTGCAGACTGAAAAATTTCGGCTTCAGCATAACGCCCTCCCGATGTCGACGTCTGTCGTCCCGCGCGCGCGAATGCCGCGTTTTCCTCTACTATACACAGCCTCGAATCGCCCTGTAAAATGAAAATCGCGCGATAACTCCGTTTCGGACAAAGTCGAATAAATCGCGGACATTATCATAAAAAAGCAACCTGTGAAACCGTCCGGAGCCTTCGTATAATGAAGACGCAAATCGGAAAGCACGACAAAAAAAGACACGATCAGGAGGACGTCATGAAAACAAAACGTCTACAAGCAGCAGGTCTGACTGTCGCCTTGGCAGTCGGTATGGCCGCTATCGCGGGATGCGGGGGCGGCAATACGAACGAAAGCTCGCCTTCTCCGGCCGCGAGCGGCGCGTCCGGTACGCCGGCGGCATCGCCTGCCGAGCAAAAGCCGGTAACGGTAACGTTCATGAACATGTGGCCGAAGGACAGCACGGAGAACATCGCGACTTCCGTGCGGGCCCAATTGGAGAAGCTGCAGGCGGAAAATCCGAACATTATCGTCCAGGAGGAGTCGATCGGCGATCAGAACGCTTATTACACGAAGCTGAAAACGCTCGCCGCGTCGAACGATCTGCCCGACCTCTTCGTCAGCAAAGGCTCCGAGCTCGCCATGTTCGCCAAAAACGAAACGGTCGCCTCGCTCGACGGTATCCTTGACGAAGACGCGGCCTGGAAAGACGGCTTCCTGCCTTCGTCGTTCAACGATCTGAGCAGCGGCGGCAAGACGTACGGCATTCCGTTCTCGATGCTGGCGACCTCGGTCGTTTACTACAACAAGGAAATTCTCGCGGACGCGGGCATCGCTTCGTTCCCTCAAACGTGGGCCGAGCTGGAGGCCGCCATCGCGGCGCTCAAAGCGAAAGGCGTCACGCCGATCGCCCTCGGCAACAAGGAGCAGTGGGTGGCGAACTCCTGTATCCTCAGCGCGCTCGGCGACCGCTACACGGGCTCGGATTGGTTCTACGGCATTATTGAAAATTCCGGAGCGAAGTTCACGGACACCGAATTCGTGAACAGCCTCGCGGCGTTCCAAAGCCTCGCGAAGCAGGGCGCCTTCAACTCCGATATGAACAGCATCAATAACGACCAGCAGAAAACGCTGTACTTCAACGGCAAAGCCGCGATGTTCCTCGAAGGCAGCTGGGCGATCGGCGCGGTTAACGCGGCGCCGCAAAATATCGTCGACAACACCGAAGTGGCCGTGCTCCCGTCCGTCGACGGCGGCAAAGGCAATCCGCTCGCGACATCCGGCGGCTCCGGCTCCGGCTACGCGGTCGGGCTGAAAGGCTACGAGAGCAAGAAGGAGGCGATCTCCGAAGTGCTGAAAGCGATCAGCGGCGCGGACTTCGCCAAGAGCCTGGCGGAGAAAGGCGAGCCGGTCGCCTTCAAGGTCGGGGATTACGACAAGAGCAGCGTCAGCCAGCTTGCCGTGAAATACGCGGAGCTGTCGTCCGGGCTGCAGTTCACGCCGATCTACGACTCCTACCTGAGCCCGGCGACCGTAAGCGTCATGAACGCCGGCCTGCAGGACCTGCTGCTCGAAGGCGTGACGCCGGAAGCGCTCGCCCAGAAAATTCAAGCGGAATACGACAAGGGCATCTGACGGCGGCTTTGGCTTTGCATCGAGCATCATGGCGTTCGGGGGCGGCGGCGCCCCCGAACGGCGTTAAAGGAGCAATAAGCAATGAATCGAAAAGCGTCATTCGGCATCTCGCGGCTCGGACTCGCCGGCTTGCTCGGTCCGAGCCTCGCCATCTATACGTTTGTCATGATCGTCCCGCTGTTTCTGTCGTTCTACTACAGTCTGACCGACTGGACGGGCGGGCCGGTCAAGCGTTTCGTCGGTTTTCACAATTATGAGCTGCTCGTCGGCGACGGCTACTTCTGGCAGTCCTTCAAAAACAACGTCATCCTTCTGGCGCTCACGCTTGTCGTTCAGATCGGACTCGCCTTGGCGCTGACGGCGCTGTTCATGTCGAAGACGATGCGTCTGAAGGAATTTCACCGGACCGTTATTTTCTTCCCGGTCGTTCTATCCGCGGTCGTCGTCGGGTTCGTATGGCAAATGATCTACAGCAACGATTACGGCGTGCTGAACGCTCTGCTGCGGGGCATCGGCCTCGAATCGCTGATCCGGCCGTGGCTGGACGATCCGAAAATCGTGCTTTATTCCGTTACGCTGCCGCTCATCTGGCAGTATCTCGGCATCCCGCTCATGATTTTTTTGGCGGCGGTGCAGAGCATTCCGAAGGATATTTACGAAATGTGCGAGCTGGAAGGCTGTACGGGCTTCAAGAAAGCGCGCTATATTACGTTCCCGCTCATCTACGACACGATCAAGGTCGTCATGATGCTCAGCATTTCTTCGAACATGCTCGTCTTTAGCCACATCTACGTGATGACCGGCGGCGGACCGGGCACAAGCTCGATGGTGCTGGCCCAATACGCGTACAAAACGTCGTTCTCCAGCATGCAGCTCGGCTACGGAAGCGCGGTCACGATCGGCATGTTCGTGCTCAGCTTCGGCATCGTGCTGCTGTTCAAGCGATTGGCGGAGGTGAGGAACTCGTGAGTATTCGGCGATGGCTTGGCTTGTCGGGGTCGTTCGCATTTAATGTCGCCATGGTCGTCTTCTCGGTCGCCTGCATTTTCCCGATCGTCTGGATCGTCTATTCGTCGCTCAAGACGAAGGACGAATTTATGCTGGACGCGGTCAAGCTGCCGCAGCAGTGGGCGTTCCGCAACTACTACAAGGCGTTCGTGGAAGGAGAGATGTCGCAGTATTTCGTCAGCAGCGCGCTGAACGCCGCCGTTACGGTGACGGTCGTCGTGCTGCTGGCGTTCTGCGCGGCATACGCGCTGGCGCGCTTCCGGTTCCGGTTCCGGAATGCGATCTACTCGTTCCTGATTGCGGGCATGCTCATACCGGTGTACGGGCTGCTCGTTCCGCTGTTTCTGCAGTTCAAGCAGTTCGGCTTATACGACAAATTTTACACGCTGATTCTTCCCTATATCGCCATCCGGCTGCCGCTGCCGATCTTCCTGCTCGAAAGCTTCATCCGGACGGTGCCCGCGGAGCTGGACGAAGCGGCGCATATCGACGGGGCGTCCAAGTTCTATACGATGACGCGAATTATTCTGCCGCTCTGCAAGCCGGCGATCGCGACGGTCGTCATCCTCGCCTTCCTCGATACGTGGAACGAGTTCCCGTTCGCGCTCGTGCTCGTAACGAACGAAGCGTTCAAGACGATTCCGGTCGGCCTGACGAATTTCTACGGACAGTACACGTCCGACTACACGACGCTGATGGCGGCGATGGTGCTGTCGATCGTGCCGGTGCTGGCGGTCTATCTCGCGTTCTACAAAAACATCATGAAAGGCATGACGGCCGGAGCCGTCAAAGGGTGAGCAAACGCATGATCCGATTAACGAGACACGAAAACAATCCGATAGTCGCGCCCGGGGGCGCAGGCTGGCGAAAAGCCGCCGCGTTTAATCCCGGCGTCGTCCAGACCGGCGACGGCAAATTTTATATGTACGAGCGGGCGGCGGGCTCCCTTCGGCCGTTCCGGACGAGCATCGGCCTGCTCGAGAGCGACGACGGCGTGCGGTTCAAGCCGGTCTCGGAGCAGCCGGTGTTTACCGCGGACAGGCTCGGCTTTCCCGACGGGAGCGTCGAGGATGCGCGCGTCGTCCGGATCGACGGCCTGTATTACATGTGCTACGCGCTGCAGCCTTACGCGTTCGACTGCTGGCCGACGGGAACCGGGCTGCCGGCGTATTACCCGGAAAACTATCCGCAATGGGCGGACAACGGCGTCGAGCCGATGATTACGCGCTCGGGCATCGCGGTATCCGAGGACGGCATCCGCTTCGAGCAGTTGGCTTACACGACGCCCGCGGACATCGACGACCGGGACAACGCGCTGTTTCCGGAGAAAATCGGCGGCCGTTACGCGATTTTGCGCCGTCCGATGCCATACGTCGGCGAGAAGTACGGCACGGACACGCCGGGCATATGGATCGGCTATTCCGACGATTTGCTCGCGTGGTCCGAGCCCGAGCTTGTCGCCGTCGCGGAAAATCCCGAATGGGAAGGCACGAAGATCGGCGCCGCGGCGACGCCGGTGAAGACGGAGCGCGGCTGGCTCGTGCTCTACCACGGCGTCGACAAGCAGTCGATCTACCGGGTCGGCGCGCTGATGCTCGACCTCGAGAATCCGCGCAAGGTCATCGCCCGAACGCGGCTGCCGATCATGGAGCCGGAAACGTATTACGAGAAGTTCGGCCTCGTGCTCCCAAACGTCGTGTTCCCGACGGCCAACCTCGTCGTCGACGACCTGCTGTATGTTTATTACGGATGCTGCGATACGAGCATCGGTCTTGCGACCGTGCCGCTCAAGGAGCTTGTGGACTATGTGTTCGACCCTGAATCGTAGCAGGGAAGGAAACCGTACCCGAAATAAGCGCGCCGCCCGCTCCGACCAGGAGACAGGCGGCGTTTGCTTGTTTAACGACAGACGCGACGGATTGGGCGGTCAGATACGGAACCGGTAACCCGCTCCCCAGATCGTCTCGATGTATTGCGGATCGGACGGGTCGAGTTCGACCTTCTCGCGCAGCTTGCGGATATGCACCGTGACGGTGGCGATCTCTCCGATCGCGTCCATGCCCCAAATCTGATCGAACAATTGCTCTTTGCTGAATACCCGGTTCGGATTCATCGCCAAATAGCTGAGCAGGTCGAATTCCTTCGTCGTAAAAGCGACTTCCTGCTCATTGACGAACACGCGCCGCGCCGATCTGTCGATTCTCAGGCCGCGGATGCGAATCTCGTCATTGCGCGCTTCCCTCCGTCCGCTCAGCCGCTCGTAACGGGCCAGGTGCGCCTTCACGCGCGCCACCAGCTCGCCCGGACTGAAAGGCTTGATCATGTAATCGTCCGCTCCGAGGCCCAGCCCCCGAATCTTGTCGATGTCCTCTTTCTTCGCCGACACCATCAGAATCGGAATGTCCTTCTCCGCGCGGATTCTGCGGCAGATTTCGAAGCCGTCCACTTTGGGCAGCATCAGATCGAGAATAATCAAGTCGTAATCGGAAGCCAGCGCCCGCTGCAGTCCCCGATCTCCGCTGTTCTCGATATCCGCCGCAAATCCGTTAATCTCCAAGTAATCCCGCTCCAGCTCGGCGATGCTCTGCTCGTCCTCGATGATCAAGATTCCGCTCAACCGAATTCCCCCTCCTTCCGCGTCCGCCCCCAGAGCGGCAGCTCGATATATACCCGCGTGCCCGCTCCGAGCTCGCTTTCCGCCCGGATGCCGCCGCCGTGCTCCTCTACAATCTGCCGGGCGATGGCCAGACCGAGCCCGCTGCCTCCCGTGGACGAGTTCCGCGAAGGGTCCGCCCGGTAGAACCGGTCGAAAATATAAGGCAGCGCGTCCTCCGGAATCCCCTGGCCGTTGTCGCTTACACAGATCACCGCCGCTCCGGCTTGCGCCTCGACGGTTAATCCGATCCTTCCGTCCGGTTTGTCCATGTATTTCATGGCGTTCCCCAGTATATTAACGAGCACCCGCTTCAGCTTCTCCCGATCGGCCTTGACGAACAGCGCCTGCTCGGGCAAGGCGTTCAGCTCCAGCTTGATGCCCCTTTTATCCAGATCGAAAACGAGCTCCTGGGCGCAATCCTGCACATAAGCGCCGATATCCACCTTCTCGAAATCGAACGGAAGCTTGCCCAGGTCCAGCTTGGAGAACAGAAACAATTCGTCGATCATTCTGTCCATGTCGGCCGCTTTGCTGTTGATCGTCTTCACGTAACGATCCAGCTTCTCGGGCGAGTCCGCGATCCCGTCCATAATGCCTTCCACGTATCCTTTGATCGCCGTCATCGGCGTTTTCAAATCATGGGAAATGTTCGAAATAAGCTCTTTGCGATTTTCCTCGTATTGGAGCTGAAGCTCCACCGACTTCATAAGCTTCTTGCGCATCTCTTCGAACGCCGCGCTCAGCTTGCCGATCTCGTCCTTGGAACGAATCTCCACCTCGTAGCCCAGATTGCCTTCCTTGATTTCCTCCGTCGCTTTCTGCAGCGCCCTCAGCGGACGGATGATGCTGCGGGATACCATGTAAGTCAATATTCCGTTGGTAAAAGCGAGGATGGCGATCACGAGGGAAGCGATCCATAGAAAATAATTTTGCAGATATTTCGGAAAAACGCTCGCGTCCGAAATGACGAATACGGAGCCTTCCCTCTTGTCCGGCAGCAGAAAATCCTCATGACGGGCCATCATCGCTTTCCCTCTGTAGCCGCCTTCGTAGCCTTCCACGCTTCCGAACGCGGGCAAAGCTTCCAGCGCCGCCGGGGACAGCTCCGGGTCGGCGTAGAACATTTCGCCGTCTATGCGAACGATCAGACGCATATGAATGTCCCGGAGCCGCCGCTCGAAGTCCTCGATCGTTGCCCGCTCCAGGAAGGCCTCGGGCTCGCGAATGCTCGTCAGCTTGATGTCGGCATAGACGCGGCTTTCCCGCTCGAAAATGGTTTTAATCGGGTTGTCGCGCGTTTCATCCAGCTTGAAAATAACCGCGATGGCGATGGCCGACAGGATCACCGGCACGACAAGCATCGCCAGGTAAGACAATACAAGCCTCACGCGAATGGACACGATCAGAGCTCCTTTTTATCGAAGAAATAAAAACCCGCTGTAAACAACAATATACAACAGGCGGCCAAAAACATAAACACGCTCCCGATCTGCCCGGCCGGCAGCGAGTCTCCCAGCCATAGCGTATGCCAGTTCAAATAAGCGGTAGGCGAGTATGAATTGAGCTGCGGGAAGAAGAACGCGCCCGCCCGCAAAGCGACGTACAGCAAAATGCTGGCGGCAAGCGCCCCGATGCCGCTGGAGAAAAATTGCGCCAGGAACGCCGCCGCAACGCCAAGCGCCAGCAGCGGCAGGAAGGCCGCTCCGTAGGCGATCAGCCAGTCCAGCGTATCGCCAAGCTTGAGGCTTCCGCTCAGAAACAACGAGGCGATCGACGAGCCAACCAGCGCAGCCAGCAGATAAACCAAGATCGCTATTCCCAGCGCCGCCTGCTTGGAGGCGAACACTTTAAAGCGCGAGATCGGCCTTGTCAGCGCGTTCTTCATCGTCCGGTCGCCGTGCTCTCCGGAAAATTGATCGGCCGCGCCCATGAAGACGAACAGCGGCAGGAGAAATCCCGTGAACAGCCCGAGCATGGCGATCGGATAATCGCCGGAAGTCATCACGCCGAGACCGAATCCGCTCTGGAAGTTCGCCAGAAGGATTCCCGCTCCGACCGGAATGGCCAGCGTCATCAGCAGGAAAAACCAGTTTTTCTTCTTCAAAGCGAGCTTCCAAACTTCGTTGCGCAAGCTTGCGTACAGGCTATGCATGCGCCATCGCCCTCCTGTCTTGTTCGACTTCGTGCATATACAGCTCCTCCAAGGAGGCGAAACGTCCCTCCAGCAGCTCCCGGCAGACTCCTTCGCGGATCATCCTGCCGTCGTGAACGATTCCGATCCGGTTGCACATCAGCTCCATCTCGCGAATGAGGTGGCTGGAGATCAGGAACGTCGTCCGCTCCTCCCGCGCCAGCCGCTTGACGAGCTCGCGAATCTGCACCGTCCCCTCAATGTCCAGACCGTTCGTCGGCTCGTCGAGAATAAGCAGCTCCGGCTTCGATATCATCGCCGCGGCAAGGCCCAGCCGCTGCTTCATGCCGAGCGAATACTTGCCCGCCCGCTCGTGCTGAACCGCCGTTAATCCGACCAATTCCAGCACCTCGTCCACGCGCTTGGCCGGCAGCTCCGGATACATTCTCGCGGCGAGCTCGAGATTTTTTCTCCCGCTCATGTATTCGTAAGCTTCCGCCGTCTCGATCAGCACGCCGACCCTGGCCATCGCCTGCTCGTAATGCGTCGTCACGTCGTGTCCGAACAGCTTGATCGTCCCTTTGTCCGCCCGGCTTAAGCCGACCATCGTCTTCATCAGCGTCGTCTTCCCCGCGCCGTTGGGCCCGAAGAGACCGTAGACGTCCCCTTGGCGAACGTTTAACGTCACGTCCCGAATTCCTCTCCGGTTGCGGTACAGCTTCGTTACCGCCTCTACCTCCACAATCTTATCCACCTGTCAGCCTCCTCGTCTGAAAACGAAAGGGGGAGCGCCGCACTCCGGCATGACGCTCCCCGCACCCGCAATTCCGTTACGTCCGCTTCCTCCCGCCGTTTAGCGCCGGGGGCCGAAGCCCGCTTCCCGGCCGAAGTCCACCGTAACGGTCGACTTCCCGGTCAAATCCACCGTATCCGGCGTCGTCGCTCCGAATGCGGACAGGCTCGCTTCCAGCTTCACGACCGCTTCGTGCTGAACGCCGTCGGCGTCTTTGCCGCTGACACGGATCTCGGCCGTCTGTTCCGTGAGAAGATCGTCGGCGTTCACATCCGCGGTCAGAATCACGGCGTCGATTCTGATCTCTTCCGTCAGCTTGGGCAGGCCGTCCTTCAGGCTCGACAGGTCGATGCCCAGCGGATTGTCCGCGTTCGCCCGGGGCGAAACCGGATGGTCGCGTCCGCTCTCCCGGATGAGCAGCGAGCCGATCGCATTGGCAAGAGCGGGGATTCGGCCGCCTTCCAGCTTAAGCGCGATTTCTTTCGTCTCGCCCTCCTGGCTCAGCGTCACGTCGTTTTTCAGATTGCCGACCAGCGTGTCGATCACCTTCTCGACTTCCCGGGAGAAGCCGGGATCGTGAAGCTTGGCCTCGTCCTCCCGGTGCTTGAAGCGATTGCGGAATTCGTTGTCCGTTTCGAGAATCCGATAGACGTCCGAACTGCCCGATTTGAGAATTTGCCGGTCGTCCTGATGGAAAAATTCAAGGCTTTGCGTCTCTCCGCCCGGCAGGCTGATCTCGGCGCTGCCCGAGGAGCGTTCGCCGTCCGTCTTCATCGTGGAGGCGACCTGGATAACCGGCTTGCCGTTATCCTCTATGGACACCTTCACCGTGTGGGTAACGTTGTCTATGGATGCCGTATTCTTGATGGCCGTTTTGTAGGCTTCGTAGCCGGACGCGCTCCCGACTCCCGCGTATACGGAAGACATCAGCAGCACGCTGCCCGCCACCACCCCCGCTCCGATCATTGCCAACTTCTTGTTCATTCCTTACTCCTCCTTAGGTTCGATTCCATGGATTCCATTGCGGCTTCCATGAACTCATCTTAACCTTCGGATCTAAACTGCCCGTAAATCGGTTCTAAAGCGCCGCTTAAAAAAGATTAAATTTATATAAACAGCCTGCCGATTCGACTCCTGCCACGATTACAAAAGAAAAATCGCCTCAGCGGAATAGAAGCTGAGGCGATTCTGTGAGCGCTAGAATGAGCAGAGCTTAAATCAAGCCGGCTTGTTTGAGCAGACGTTTGACCATAACCGCAACCTCGGCTCTTGTGATATTCGCTTTGGGTGCGAGCGCCGATTCGCTTCTGCCCAATATAACTCCGGATTTTACACTGCTTGCAATACCGCTTCTCGCCCAGACGGAAGCATCGACCGCATCCGTATAGGAACGCAGCGTCTCTTCAGCCGCTTCGGCAGTCATCGTTGCCGCTCCGGGTCCGTTTGTCATTTTCATGGCTTTGGCAATGACAGCCATCGCTTGTTCGCGTGAGAGCTTGTCATTAGGCCGGAAAGTCCCGTCTTCGAATCCGTCGATCAGGTTATAGGCATAAGCCGTATGAACGGCGTCGCTGTACCAGTCGGCGGATTTCACATCGGAGAACGCTTCCCGATCGTTTTCAAGCTTTAATCCGAGCCCGCGCACGAGAATCGCCGCGAATTCCGCACGCGTAATACTATCATCAGGACTGAACAATCCGTTTTCCAAACCGTCGATCACCATCCGCGAGCCCATATCGTTAACATCCTCTTTCGCCCAATGGTTCGTCATATCGGCAAATTCAAGCGGATGCCATACAACAGCGTAAATACTGTTCGTCAGACTATGGATATGCGCGGTATAATTCCCGTCGACGACTTCAATCCGGGTCGGGACATGGCGAACCGTTCCATCCGGTTCAATCGCGACTCCCGTCGTCATTCCGCTCGAATTTGCACCTTTCGGTAAAGTGATCGTCCGTTCAACGTACGTATTGAACTTCGATATTTCCTCAATCTTACCCGCATGCGAAGCTCTTATAATGAAGCTTACAGGAGGGGCTGCAACCGTAAACCCTCCTTGCTTAGCGGCACGTTCCAGCAGCTGCACCGTGTCTATTGTCGGAGCTGCAATCTCGATCTGTACAGCAATGTCGTGCAGGTTAATCGAATTGCCGTACTGTTTAACGAGGGTGTCGATGTCAAATTGCTGTGCAGGCAACCTGTACGTAGCGTGCTTTGTCTTTAACTCTACTACTGCTTGCATTTGCTCCAAAGTCTTAATGATTTGCCCGTTCAGTTCTCCGATCAGAACGTCGGAGTCCGTATTCATCGGAATCGTGAGCACTGCATGCGGCCCTTCTCCCGCAAGCATCGTTTCCAGTCCGCGCTCATCTATCGTGAGCGTTGCGACCGACCTGTCGTTTTGTCGGCTTGCTGTCAGCTTGCCGAGCTTAAACGCTTTGCCGTTAATCAAAACGTCCGTATAGAGATCGGGTTCATTTTCTTTAGTGACCTCAGGCGTATTTTCTGCAGTGCCCCCAGATGTACTTTCCGTATAGATCACAAGGGTCAGCCCGGCCTGAACCTCGCTGTCGTTCCCGGCAGGATCGGTTGCGTCAACCGTGATTGTGTGCGTTCCGTTAGGCAAGTTATTTGCAGGCCTGAACTGCCACTCGCCGTTGCTGTCCGCTTGCACATGGCTTTCGTCGCCATCGATTGTAATCGTAACCGTACTTCCGGCTTCCGCCGTTCCTTTAATCTCCGGACGTTTGTCGGTCGTTCGCGTTTGGTTGCCCGGACTTAAAATAGTCGGTACCGGAGGCGTATTGTCGAAAACGATGCTGTACGGTGCCGCAGCCACGATGTTCGCATTGCCCGCCGCATCGGTTGCCGCGCCGGCCGCAACATTGACCGTTACCGGCCCGTCTGCGTTTGGTGCAACCTCTGCTTTATAGGTCACATTGTCCGAAGTAATCAGGTTGCTTGCGCTTCCGTTCGTGACTGCAATGTCGCCCAGCACAAAACCGGTGACCGCTTCGCTGAAGGTGAACGTCATCTCGAAAGGAGACTGGTTGGTCGGGTCCGCTGCCGATGAGGTGATGCTTACCGTAGGCGCCGTGGCGTCATAGACGGTGCTGAATGAGGTCAATGCCGCCGTGTTGGCGTTGCCCGCCGCATCGTTTACCACGCCCGCCGCCATATGAACCGTTACCGTTCCGTCAACCGTCGGTTGGATGACTGCCGTGTACGTTAAGCCGTCCGCCGATTGCAGTTGGCTGGCTGTCCCGTTCGTTACCGCAATATCGTCGGCCGAAAAATTGAGCGGCGGCTCGTCAAAAGCCAGCGTAACGACGAATGACGACTGATTCGTCGGATCCGCGGCCGACGAGGAAATGTTGACCTTGGGTCCAGTCGTATCATAGGTAACGACATAGGGTGCTGCCGCTATATTCCCATGGCCATAATTGTCCTCCGCCGCGTTGGCGGCAATACCGATTGTAACCGGGCCTTCCTCTACCGCAGTAATGTCCGCGGTATACAGTATACCGCCTGTTTCCTGAAAATTGCTGAGGCTGCCGTTATCGACGGAGACGTCTGGCGCCGAGAACCCCGTTACCGGCTCGCTGAATAGAATCTTAATGGCAAATGTAGCTTGCGCGGTCGGTCTGTTTATGGCCGATGAAATCGTTACGGACGGTGAAGTCACATCCGTTACGAGTACATGGGCAGTGCCGCTTTTTACGCTTGACGTCTTCATGTCGGGAATACTATTCGTCACCACGACGTAGTAGTACGAATCGTGAGCTCCGCCTGCCGATACCGTTAACGTACTCGTTGTTTTGCCCTCCAGCAGAAAACCGCCCGACGTACTGTTCGTCGTATTGCGATACCACTGATAGCTTAACGTTCCACTATAGACGCTTGCCGAAACGCTGAGCTCCAGATCCGGATCGCCCTCTTCCAAATCTTCGTTGCCTACCGGCTGCGCTGCAATCGTCGGCTCGGGAGCTACCTCCAGCGCGTTCACTTTTAAGTGGGCGTATCGGCTGGTTACACTGGTTGCACTGTCGGAAACAACAACGTAATAGTCCGACTCAAAGGCAGATGCCGGGATCGGGATCGTTAATATGGATTGCTCTTTACCCGGCAATTGAACAGTGCCGTTCTCATCAGAGCGATACCATTGATAACTCAAGACGCCATCGCCTTCAGCCTCGACAGAAAACGTTTGATCCGGGGAACCTTCAAATACCTCGATATCCTCCGGCTCATTAGTGATGGCCAATGCTGTAGCAGCATGCGCGTTTCCCAGCGCTGAAGACATGCTCCAAATCAAAATAAAGCAGATGGCCAGGACGACGAATATCCGTCTCTTAAATGGGCTTGTACGACCAGACCCGGAGGCTGTTCCCGATGTCATAGCTTCAAACTCCCTCCTCTGGATGCATAGAAGTTTTACTCGAATTTTGACGATGATTTTATTCTACAGCAATACTTCAGTTATGAATAGAAAAAAATTCCTGTTAGAAAAGTAATTGGATATAATGTCATGATATGATTTTCTAAATATTCCAATATATTCTCAACCCAATTTCAAGCGCTTGTCTCAAGTACGCCTAGCGTCAACTCGTCCGAAACGGCAAAGGCTGTCCCGTAAGCGGAATTGCTCGCTTACGGGACAGCCTTTAACATTTTACCTATGGATATGAACGGGCTTCATTAGCCGACTTATTTTACGGCTTGGACACCGCCACGAGAAGCTCGTTGGGCCCGGAGACAACCGTCACCTCCGGCGGCAGCTCCAAGTCTTTCACGAACCGCGTATCCCCGATTTCCATCTCGCTGATGTCCAGCTCGACCGTGGACGGCAAGTTTGCCGGCAGGGCTTCCACTTCTACGTACGGGTCCTGCACCTGCACGATGCCGCCCGATTTCGTTCCGACCGGAGTACCTTTGAGCTTCACCGCCAGCTTCGTGCGAACGATCTTGTCGGTCTGGACGAGCTGGAAATCCACGTGAACAAGCGAACGGGTTACCGGGTCGCGGTGAAGATCCTCCAGCAGTACCGTCAACGGCTTCTCGCCTTCCATCTCCAGCTCGATAAAACCGGATGCCCCTTGCTTTAACCATTTCTCGAATTGCTTGGTGGAAATATGAATAATTTCGTTGTCCGTATTTTTGCCGAATACGACTCCGGGCAGACGCCCCTCCCGGCGTAAATTCCGCAGCCCGGAAGCGTTCAACCGCGGACGTCTCTCCGTATGAATGCATGCAGCCATGCTCTACCTCTCCTTTACACGAGTGATCTTAGCGCTTTAACGGCAGCCGTCGGATCTCCCCTGAACGGGGACCAATAGAGAAACATAGCATCACGACCTCCATGTCCTTACGGATTGATAGGAATACATTAAATGTAAAAACCCATAAATATAGACGAAGGCACTCCACTCTGGAAGAAGTGGAATGCCTCTGGGTTTCCTTCATCCTATCATAGTTCGATGGCGGTGTCGACAGCAGAAGCAGACTACGGTCCCGGTCGGCCCGCTCCAGCTGTAACTCAAGCTATAACGCCTTATAACGCAACGGCCGAGGCTGCTTCTTCGTTGTGGAAGGAAATCGAGACATCCTTAACATTCAGCGCCTTGAATACGTTGTCGATAATCGTTTGTCCAACGTTGCCCTTCGCCGTTTCGATCAATGAGATTTGACGCTGTGTCGTCCCCGCCAGCTTGGCAAGCTCCTCTTGTGTCAATTTTAGCTGCAAACGGCGCGCCAATACGATGTCGCCGATAAAAACCGATACGCTCGCAAGATATTCTTTGACCTCCGGCATTTCCTCCGCTTGCGCGAGCAGTTTCTCAAAACTGCTTTCCAAACGTTCCTCGCTCATACCAATCCCTCTCCTTCGAGATTTATGTATTGCTCGGGCTGCTTCAGAAAATTGGCGTACATGACATCGACTTGGCTTGCCATTGCTTCAAAAGCAGGGTCATCCGTCGATTGTTTCAGCATCCCGTTTGCAAAAACGAGAATTTGCCGATCCTTGAAATCATATTCGAAAAAGAACACGCGAAACGCGCCAACCGGACGTAAATTGATGCGGAACTCGAGGAGAGGTACGTGACCTTTCAACTGCTTCGCTATCCTAATTGTGTACGGACGACCGTCCTCAAGATCCGTAACAAAATACTGTTTGAACGCTTCTTGCAAGCCGTAGGTTTGGAGAAACTTCATTCCTCGAATAATAAGCGCGAACAGTTGGCTCATGCCTGGATCGGTTTTAGCTTCTCGGCCGATCTGCTGGATGAATTCGAACGCTGGTTCAAACTTCGTCCCAGGAATCTTCGCAAAGGTAATTTGTGTTTTCATTATATCGTATACGACATAGGAGCGCAAACGAATTGCGCCTCCTTCCCCCTCTCTATACGAAAAAACCCCGCAAAAGCAACACGGATATCGTGTCTCTTTTTGCGGGGTACTTCCCCATTACTTCCCCTTATTTGGACGAAACTATGAAAAGGCAGATAGTCCGCATTATACCTATCGCTTCTTACATTCTCGTGACTGCCTTTGAACCTTCCTTTATACCCGCGACACCTCGGCAATGACCGGATAATGATCCGAAGGATAACGCCCGTCGTACTGCCCGCGGTCCACCTCAACGCCGACAATCGCAAGATCCGGCGACGCGAAGACGTAATCAATCGGTTCTCCGGGCTCTCCGCCCAGAAAATCGTGGAACGTTCGACCAACGCCGCGCACGCCTTCCGGAAGAACGGAATAGGCGTTCAGGTAACCGGCCCGCTCCAGGCCGGAAACGACCGCATGCTCCGGACCGACGTTGAAATCTCCCGTCAGAACGACGGGAAGAACGGTCGTCTCGCGGAACCGCTCGATCCGCCGCCGAATCAGCTCCATACCTTTCGTCTGGGCTTCATCGCTCAAATGATCCAGATGAGTGTTGAACACAACAAGCTCTTCGCCGGCAGCCGACTTGAACCGCGCCCACGTGCACATCCGCGGGCAAGCGGTATTCCAGCTCATCGCGCCAAGCTTCCCCGGCGTCTCAGACAGGCCAAAGCCGCCGACTTCTTCCGCCTTCCATTTGCCCCTCTTGTAAAAAATGGCGCTGTATTCGCCCTGCTCTCCGCCCTCTCGCCCTTCGCCGACCCAAGCGTATTCCGGCAGCAGCGGCTCCAGATCCCTGAGCATGGGAAGCAGCCCTTCCTGGATACCGACGATATCCGCATCGTGACGCTTGATTGCCTCCGCGGCCGCCTTCACCCGGTTCGGCCAGGCGTTTTCTCCGTCCGAAGCTACGTTTAAGCGCAAATTAAAAGTCATGATTTTCGCAAGCATCCCGGTTCCTCCCTGAAACTCACTTCCCCCCCATTGTACACCTTCGAAGCAGGGCTATTCATCCCAAACTATTGCCTACGATTCTTTTTCCGCATTTTTATTTTAGGTTTGGAGATGCATCCAGTTTGCCATTTCCGGAGTTTCACGAACGACAATCGTTCGTCCGTTTTCTGGATTTTCATGCCGATTCCCCTCCTATTCGTGAACGAAAGAAGCGACAGTTGTTCTCGCGATATCGAAGAATTCCTCTACACAATTGCGCTTATCACGCAGCCAGCTAGTTTACTCTCGATATTGCTGTGCCGAAATAACCAATTTATCAGAACCGGATCTGTATCGAACTCCTCCGCCAGCACTTTTCCCTCGATAAACAACAAAGCAATACTCATGTCTAACGTAATGTGATCGCCTTTTGGATGTTGCAAGTAAAGAGTTGTATCTGCGAATTGGTAATCTTCCAGCTCAGTGCCATACTCTTTTTCGTAATAATCGATATTTCGGTTTCTTTCTTGTCCCAAAATACTTCTTAGCACGTTATAGAAGTCGGCAATGTTCTCGCTAAAAATATCCGGTCGCAAGAATGCCTCCGCTTCGTCGCGGTTAATTCGCAAATCGAATAGTTGAATATCTACTCTCTCGTTCAAAATCTCTACCCATTCCTTACGCGTCAACAATCCGGTTGAAGTGGCATTTAGGGAAGAAATAACACCAATTGTATAATAGCTGCCCATTGTTCTCACATCCTTTTCGCTTATTTCCCCAACACTTGCGTTTCACCTGGACCGATATGGAGAGCACCTGCTTCCGCATTCCGCAAATTCTTTAAGCACTGCGGGATTTTCCCTACACAAGACCGTCTGGCGCTTCCTCTTTCACAAACACAGCCGACAGGTCGACGGTCAGGCAGGCCACGGTAGCAGAAACAAGCTCGTCCTCCTCCGACAAGGTCGCCAGCAGGCGATACTTCTCTTCGACGAGCGCGAATTGTTCCACGAGCCGATAGACCGGATCGACCAGCCAGTATTCCCCGACTCCGAATTTCTCATAAGTCGATTTCTTGATCGTTTTATCCCTTTGCGCCGTACTTCCCGACAAAATCTCCACGACCAGATCGGGAGCCCCATAAACATAGCCGTCCCGGATGATGCCTCTGTTTTCTCCGCGAATATACAGAATGTCCGGCTGCAAAATGTTCGCTTCGTCGAAATGAACGTCCATCGGGGCGAGCAAAATAACGCCGTCCTCCGAGCAGGCGGAATGAAACGCCAAATACAGACGCCCAAGCACGTCCTGATGCGAAAACTTGGGAGAGGTCAGAAAATCGTACCTCACCCCTCCGATAATCTCGTATCTCTCATCGATAAAATAAGTGCCGTGCGTCTCCTTGACTTTAGCCGTTTTTTCTCTCTTGCCGTCGTCCATTCCGATACCCTCCCGATACGAAAAGCACCCCGCAAAGCAACACAAATATCGTGTCTCTCTTTGCGGGGTGCTTCCCCTTTATTTCCCCTTATTATGGGTGAAAAAGAATCGGCTTGTCAACTCGTTTGTTCGCGACGCGTCCCTTTACGCCTCTTCCGTCACGAAGCGGTTCGTCAGCGAGCCGAGCTTCTCGATCTCTATTGTGACGACGTCGCCGGGCTTCAAGTACACCCGCTTCTCCTTCGGATAACCGAGAACGACGCCTTCCGGCGTGCCCGTCAGAATGATGTCGCCCGGCAGCAGCGTCAGATGCTGGGAGATGTAGCTGACGATCTCGTCGCAGGCGAAAATCATATCCGATGTGTTGGAGTTTTGGCGCCGCTCGCCGTTCACGTAGGTTTTGACGGCAAGATCGTTCGGATTGCCCACTTCGTCGGCCGTTACAAGATAAGGCCCGATCGGACTGAAGTCGTCGCCGATCTTGCCGAGCATCCACTGCGGCGTGCGAAGCTGCAAATCGCGGGCGGACAAATCGTTCGCGCAGCAGTAGCCGAACACATGGTCGAGCGCCTGCTCGCGGGAGACATATTTCGTCTTCTTGCCGATCACGATGACAAGCTCGGCCTCGTAATCGAGCTTGTCGGTCGTGCGGGGGATGGCGATGTCCTGTCCGTGTGCGGCAATCGTATTGTCGAACTTGTTGAACAGAATCGGATACTCGGGAATCGCCGCCTTCGTCTCCTCCGCGTGCTTGCGATAATTCAGACCGACGCAGATGATCTTCTTCGGCTCCGTCACGCAAGGCCCGAATGCGAGATCGTCCTCCCGCAGCCAAGCGGAGCTGTCCGCCGGCGTCGCCGCGGCCAGATCGGCGAGCGCCGCAATCGCCGAAGCGCCCTGTGCAATGACCTCCATGACGGAAGCCGGAGCCTCCCGTCCCGCCGCAGCAGTCGCGACGTCCAATATGCCGCGCTCGGTCTTCACGCCGAGAGCCGGCGCTCCTTGCCGGATAAAAGTGAGCAGTTTCATGTCGATAAATCCTCCCGTTATTCGTATGAATAAAACCGTTAAATTAAGCGTTCTTGCCGAAAACGACTCCGCCGTCGATGTACAGCGGAGAACCCATCATAAACTTCGATTCGTCGGAAGCCAGGAACAGCGCCGCTTGAGCCACGTCGGCGGGACGGCCCAGATCGCCGCTGAGCTGACGGGTTTTCAGGGATGCGTACGCCTCCTCCGGATCATCGTACGATTCCGACAGGTACTTCTCGACAAACGGCGTCAGAATTGTTCCCGGCAGCAGCGCGTTAACGCGAATGTTGTACGGAGCGTAATCGACCTGCATCGATTTCGTCAGCGCCAGCACGGCGCCTTTCGTCGCGGAATATGAGGCTCGCCTTGCAAGCCCGATCTCCGCAATGCAGGACGACATATTGATGATCGATCCGCCGCGCTGTTCCATCATGAGCGGCAGCACGTATTTCGAAGGCACGAAGACGCCGCGAATGTTCACCTTCATCACGCGATCCCACGCCTCGGGGTCGATCTCGTGCAGCATGCCGACTCCGCTGATGCCCGCGTTGTTGAAGAGCACGTCGATTCTGCCGTACTTCGACTTGATCGTCTCCACCATGCCCGCGACCTGCTCCGGATCGGTCACGTCCGCGGCCAGACAGATCGCTTTCCCGCCGGCTTCCTCAATGAGCCGTACCGTCTCGTCCCCTTTCGCCGCCTCCAGATCGTTAACGATAACCGTCGCTCCCTCCCGCGCGAACAGCACGGCGGTGCTCTGTCCGATGCCCGATCCGGCTCCGGTAATGAGAACGATTTTGTTTGCCAACCTTGCCATCTGCCCCATCACTCCTTCTCCTCGAACGATGTCAAAAACAAGCTTAATCGCCCGGCCAGGCTGACGATTTCTTCTTTCGCCCGTTCCCGGGACTCCTCCCACTTATGCACGGGAATCGACGCGCTTACGGCGGCCGCGGCCGCCCCCGCCGAGTCCAGCACGGGCGCCGCGACGCAGCAGAAGCCCATCGCCGATTCCTGCTCCTCCGTCGCGAATCCCGCCGAACGGATCTGCTCCAGTTGAGCCAGCAGCGCCGCTCGCGACGTTACGGTATTCGGCGTCAGTTCCTCCAACCGCTCGTCAAGGATGCGTTCCAATTCGTCCCGCCGCCGCCAGGCCAGCAACGCTTTTCCCAAGGCGGTCGCATGGGCGGGAAAACGCATGCCCGGCTCGGAAACCAGCTTCACGCGCGAAGGCGCTTCGACCTTCCCCAGATAGAGCGCCTGATTCCCTTCGAGCCTTGCAAGCTGTATCGTCTCTCCCAGCTTGTCCCGCGATCGGCCCGCTTCCTCCCGGAATCGCTCATTCAGATCGAATTGGCTGGCGAAAGCGTGACCCCACACGCCAAGCATACGCCCCAAGGAGTAGGTGTCGTTCGCATCCTTGGTAACCCAGCCCAACTCCTCCAGCGTATGGAGCAGCACGAACATCGAGCTTTTGTTAAGATCAAGCCGCTTCGACAGATCGATCAGCCTGAGCTTGCCCGGCTCGTGACGGATAAGCTCCAAAATGCGGTGAGCTCTCTCCAGGGCGGGAGCCCAATACTTCCGTTCGCTGATGATATCCCCTCCGCTAAGTTTATCTAATTAAACCAAAGTTTATTATTATGCACCTCTAATATTAGACAGAGAACGGACCGCCGTCAAGACGTGCAGCTCCCGCATCCGGCCTTATGGTATGATTGATGTAGATCAATGCTTTGCGAAGGAGCCAGCAACGGAATGAAGAGGGTACACGCCGGGTTGATCGAACGGATCGAGCTGCAGGAGCGGTTTTTTCTGAATTACGGCATTCGCCATTCCGAGTTTTACTGCTTCCACGCGCATCAGGGCATGGAGCTGCTGCTGGTTCACGAAGGGGCGGGGCAGGTCATCGTCGGTGACCAGCTCGTGCACGCGCAGGCCGGCACCCTGCTTCTGTTCCAGCCCTATCAATTGCATAAAGTCCATATGCGCAGCGACGCCGTCTACGAGCGCAGCGTGTTCCTGTTCGATCCTGCGGAGCTCGATTCCCGGCTCGACGCTTTTCCGTCGTTGCAGCGTTTTTTCCGGGTGCTATGGAGGAATGAGCTCAGTCGGCAGCATTTCCCGCTGGGAGAGCATGCCGAGGCGGCAATCCAAGCGTTGGCCGGCTGTGCCCAAACGCTTCAAGGCGCCGATCGGCTTCGGCGCCTTGAAGAAATGTCGCTGGCCGGGATCGCCCTGCTGCAGCTGCTGCGGCGCTTGTTTCCCGAGATCGAGGAACTCGCTTCATCGCCTTCGCGGCCGCGCGCGATGGGCAATACCGAAAAAGCGATGCAGTGGATCGAAGCGCATTATCACGAGGAGTTCCAGCTTAACCGTCTCGCGGACGAACTTTTCGTCTCCCCGTCGCACCTGTCCCGGCTGTTCCACCAGGAAACGGGCGCGACGCTGACCGAATATATGACGGCGCGCAGACTGCGCGAAGCCGGGCTGCTGCTGTCGGCCACCCGGCTTCCCGTGCGCGAGATCGCCGAACGAATCGGCCTGACCAACGTCGCCTACTTCGGGAAGCTCTTCCGCCGCAATTTCGGAATGACGCCGGTGCAATACCGGAATCAGGCGCAAAACCGCGAGAAGTAAAAATACTCCTTGCATGGAGAAAGGGAATGGCTCCGCCTCACGGCAAAACCATTCCCTTTCTCCATTCCCTTGGTTCAAACAACATCGTTACTTTCGCCGGCCTTTGAACATCCCCAGCATACGCTCCCGCTCCTCGTCCCGGTTCCATACCGTATCCAGCTGCTGCGGATAGATCGGCGATGTCAGCCGTTCATAACGAAGCTTGTCCAGCTCGATGGCGGTCTGCCCGGGCGTCAGCGCGAACAAACTTCTTGTTCCCATAGCCCGGTAACCCGGGCTCAAGTATCCGCTCTTGACCGCGATCAGACGGTAATCGCCGGGACGCAGGCCAAGCTGCGCCAGGTAAGCGGGATCGTAGACGGCTATCCGGCGCTCGGCGACAATGACGTCGACTCCGCCGATCCGCACTACCGCGGCGTCGCAGCGCTCCTTGCTGTGTCCCGACGCATCCAGCCCGGAATGCACCGAACGGACTTCGACCCGCGCCGCGAACGGCTCGACGGAATCGGGGCGACGGCGGCCCAGCGCCAATTCCAGAGTCGCGCCCGATCCCGCCTCCCGACATGCGGCAAACGAGGCCGGATCGGCGATGACCGCAACCAGAGCCCGGTCAACCCCGCGCTGCAGCAGCCTCTCGAGCATTCCCGTCAAGTCGCTTGACGCTCCCGCGGTCGGGTTATCTCCCGTATCGGAGACCACGACCGGCCCCTCCGCCTCGCGCAGAGCGACGTCTATCGCCTCGTCCAGCGAATACGTCTCCTCCGAGAATCGGAACTGCTCCCGCTTCTCCCAGAGACGCCCGGCCATGCGAAGCGCGGTATCGGTCAGCGCTTCTAGCTCGGCGGCCTCTCCGCATACCAACGCGCTCACGCTATGATGCGGCGTATCTGCCCAAGGAAAGCCCAGCGCATACTCCGCGTTCAGCACATGCTTCTCCCGCCCGGTCTCGTATACTTCGGCGATCAAATCCCGCATCGGCTGGACGGTCGTCATGGAATTTTCGCCGCACAAGAGCAGGGGCAGCCGCGCGGCGACCGTAACGACCTCCAGCTTGCGGCGGATGATGCGCAGCAGCAGCTCGGCCGCCCGCTCCCCGCAATCGTACCTGTCGGTATGGGGCGCCGTGCGGAATACGGTAAAAGCGTTCACGCTCGCGAGCAGGAGATCCGTCGCCTTGGCATGCATGTCAAGCGTGCAGACGATCGGCAGCCGGGGGCCGACCTCCTCCCGGATGGCGCTCATCAGATCCCCCTCGGGATCGAGCACGGACTTCGCGCACATGGAGCCGTGCAGGCAGAAGCAAATTCCGTCGAGCGGCCCGGCCGCGCGAACGGCCGCAAGCACGCCTCGCTTGATCTCCTCGTACGCCTCGTCGACGACCGTGCCCGACACCATTGCCACGGCGTGCACGGATGGGATGACCTCCGCGCCTTCCACCTGCAGCGTCTCGACGATTCCCCCGGTGGACTCCGCGTTCCCTCTCCAGAAGGCATGCTCGAACAGTTCTTGGCCAATCAGCGGATGGAAGTCCTCCAGCGTCGTCGGCCGTTCATTAAACGTGTTCGTCTCGTGCATCAGCGTTCCGGTCAATATTCGCAAAACGATTCCTCCCCGCGGCATAAGGCGGGAATCCGGCGCTACAGCTCTTCCTCCCCGCCGTCCGCGATCTTTTTTTGATATTGCTTGGGCGTAAGGCCGTGCTTTTCCTTGAACAGGCGGATGAAGTGGTGCGTCGACTGGTAACCGACCCGGTACGAGATTTCCTGCACCGACAGCTTCCTCTCGCGCAGCAGCTCCGCCGCTCGCTCCAGCCTGAGCCCGGTCACGTATTCGTTGAAGTTGCTGCCCGTAATGCTCTTGAAAATTTTGCTCAGATAGGTCGGACTGACGCCGACGTGCTCCGCCGCCGAGACGAGCGAGAGCTGATGGGAAATGCTGTTGTTGACGTACGAGACGATTTTGTCGGCGAATTCCAGATCGAATTGTCCCTTCCGCTCGTGAATCCGGCTCATCGCCGTCTCCGCGACCTCCCCGATCCAGGCTTCGAATTGATCGATCTGCTCCATGTCGCGATACTGCTCGCGCAAGTCGCCGCCGAACAGCTCCGCCGGCTGAAAGCCCAGCTGCTGAACCGTCTTGTCGATCGCCAGCACGATGTCCTGCAGAACGTTGCGGCAATACTTTACCGTCCATTCGCCCAGGCGGATTTCCGCGAGCAGGTCCCCGATCAGCTGCTGCAGCCTTTTGCCGTCTCCCGCCTTGATGGCCGCGGGAAGTTCGTCCAGCGCCTTGGGCAGATTGCCGGGCTCCTTCAGCTCTCCGATGCGGAGCTCCTCGTGAAGCAGCACCCGCGCCTCGGGATGCAGGAAGGCATACTCCAGAGCCTCGTCCGCTTCCGAGAACGACCGCGCGACGGCCCCCGCGTCCGACGGATAGCTTCCTCCCAGGCACAGCGTATATCTCTCCCCGGCGCTTGCGATCATTTCTGTCATCTGCGCCAGAATCGCCGTCAACGACATCTCCTCGGGATAGCTGATAAACCCGAGAATTTGCGAGCGGTCGTCCCGAATCGCGGCGATATCCGCGCCCGGCACCCCGCTCTCCAGGCGTTCGATCAAATGAAAGTCCGCCGCCAGCGCTTCCTCGTGCTCCATGCCGCCCTCTCTTTCGATCCGAAGCGCGAAGCCGACCGCCAGGCGATCCTCGTGACCGATGCCCAGAATGGATCGCATATCGCCGATTTTCATCGCATCCGGAGCGGAGCCGAACAACAGCCCCAGCACGTAATTGTGCCGAACGACGGGCATATGGCGGATCAGGCTTTGCCGCAGGTTTTCCATCCGGTTGGAAATCGGCTTGTGCGCCCGCGCCGTCAGCCAGACGCTTACGAGCACGTTAACGGCCAGGAACGCCGAGCCGATCGCCAGCATCCATCCTCTGAGCTGATTCGATTTGCGGTACGCGTTCTCGATCGACGTGACCGACACGTACCGCCAGTCGTTAAAGGCGGAGCTCACGAACGACACGACGCTCGCCTGCCCGTCGACCTTGGCGTCGAACATGCCCGCGCCGTCCGAGCCCAGCAGCTTGGCTCGCAGCGCTTCCTGACTCAGATCGGGAAGCGGCTCATCTCCGTAATTGTGCGCGATAACGCCGCCCGCTTCGTCCACGATCAGCAGCATGCCGGACGCCGGCGCCTTCAAGCCCCGCAGCTTGGCGTCAAGCTCGGCCAGGTCCAGATTGACGGCAACGGTGCCCTGCCGCACCTCCTTGCTGCCGAAGAACGGAATGCTCCTCACGTAAGTCGCGATCTGCGCAGGATCGTGCGGTCCCGCCGTCCGGGCCCCGATCCAGTCGATGTTAAGATCGGATTCGGCGAAGGCGCCGAACCAGTCCGCTCTGCCGCCGAGCGGACATTCCGACTCGTTCAGCATGCAGACGCGGTCGCCCAGAAACAGCAAATTGCCCTTTGGATAATAGAGATCGATGGAATGCAGGAAGGGCGTGTTGTTTTTGATATCGTCAATGCGTCTCGCCACCTTCAAAATAGCCGCCGAATCGCGGCTGATATCGCGGGTCAGCGGGTAGACGAGCGCTTCGTTGCTTTCCAGCTCGGACAGGTACTGATTGGGAAAGTTGACCATCGCCTTGACGATCGGCTCGTCGATGGCGCTCTGGAATTGTCTGACCGTCTGCATGTTCAATGCCTGCGCTTCTTCGTTGTACATGGTCATGAAGTAACGGTAAAACACGAACTGGGGGACGAGCGAGACGACCAGAACGGTAATCAGGTTGAACACGAGCAGCCGCTTGAATATCCGGCTGCCGGAACGATTCGCTTCCTCCATCTCCCGCTCCCCCCAGTCTTAAGTCTTTATTATTGTCCTACCATCTGCTTGTAAGCCTCGTTGGCGGCCTGCTCCAGCTCGTCGCCGCCGTTGGCGCGGAATTTCGCGACGTAATCGTCGAAGGAGTCCACCTCGGCCTCTCCGGTAATAATTTTGAAATAAGCGTCCACGGTCAGCTTGTTCAAGGTGTTCGAATATTTGCTGAAGGCTTCGACGTTAGGCACGTATACCGCGTTGTAGCCGGATATCTTGGCATGCTCGTCGGCAAAGGCATAGTCGAACTGATCGCGCTGCTTCAGGAACGGGTCGTAGGATACTTTGGCGTTAAGCACGTTTTTGCCCTTCACGTTCGCCTCGGCCAACGTATCGGAAGCCGTCAGATTAATGAACTTGTCGCCCTCCAGCTTCCAGTCGACGCCCTTCTCTCCGTTGGTCAGCATCAAATAGTATTCGTAGTCGGTACAAGCGGCTTCGATCATTTGCAGCAGCAGCTCCAGCTTCGCCGGATCCTCCATCGCCTTGGTCGTAATCGCGATCGGATGGCTGGCCGTATCCCAGGTCGGGGTGCCCGAAGCGCCGTTCGGACCGACCGCGGGCACGCCGAAGACGGCTTCTCCGTTCGGGTTGCTCTCCTTGAAGGCCTTGTACTGGCCGCCCCCGGTATCGTCCGCGATGTCCGGGTTCATCTCGTTGCGCCAGTGATAGAACATCGACATGCCCGTAATCCCGATCTTGCTGTTGTAGAAAGCCTGGGAGTCCGCCCAGTAGCCGGTCGTATTTTCCGAAGTGATGAATTCGGGATCGATCAGGCCCGCTTTATACCAACGCTGGAGAACCGAAAGCGCTTCCTTCATTTCCGGCTGAATGGACGTCAGAACGACGTTGCCGTCCTTCATCGTAAATTGGACGGATTTGCTCGCGTCCCCTTTGGCCGCTCCTTTGAAATCGGTGATTCCCGGGTAACCGAAGGCGCCCAGAATGTTCGGAAGCGCGAAGTCGGACAAGCCGTACGTATCCTTCTTGTTGTCCCCGTCCGGGTCGTCGTTGCGGAATTTGACGAAGGCTTCCTCGTATTCCTCGATCGTCTGGGGAACCTTCGAGATGCCGACCTTCTCCAGCCAATCCTGCCGCCAGATGACGACGGTCGGATACGTGCCGTTCAGATTCGTCATCGGAATGGCGTAGATTTCGCCGTTGTATTTGACGCCGTCCCATACCTCCGGGTAGTTCTCGTTCAGAAACTTGACATAGGTCGGCGCATGCTTCTCGATCGTCTCCAGCGGAATCGGAGCCAGAATGCCCTGGTTCACGTACTTGGGAAGGTTTTGGCGGTTCGTGATTTTCAGGACGTCCGGCATCTCGCCCGCCGCCAATCTGACGTTCAGATTGTCCTCCCACTTCTGCGAATCGATGTACCAGAAATCGAATTTGGCGTTAAACTTCTGCTCTACGGCTTTGATGACCGCCGAGTCCGGGTTGGGCTGGCCGTAGGAGTCGTAACCGAGCCATTCCATCGCGATCGGCTTGGCCGCTTCCTCGGACGTCTTGGCCGAAGCGGACGGGCTCTCGCTCGCCTTGCCGGTCTCCTTGTCCCCGTTCCCTCCGCAGCCCGCGAGCAGCCCGACGGCGAGCGCAAGCGTCAATGTCGTTCCGGCAATTCTGTTCGTTTTCTTTCTCATGCCGTGAATCCCTCCGTTTAGAAAATTTTATGTTAACCTGATCCGGGGATCAAGAGTCAACCTTTGACAGAACCGATCAGCGTCCCTTTGACGAAGTACTTTTGCAGGAACGGATACACGAAGAGGATCGGCAGGACGGACACCATCAGAGCCGCCATTTTCACCGTTTCGGAGTTGACGGCCGTCGCATGAGAGCCTGCTCCCGATTCCGCGGCGACATCCTGGCCTTCCAGCAAAATTTTGCGCAGAATCAACTGCAGCACCTGCTTGTTTTCCTCCTGGATGTAAATCATGCTGTCGAACCAGGCGTTCCAGTGGCCGACTCCCGCGTACAAGCCGACGGTGGCGATGATCGGCAGAGACAGCGGCAGCACGATGCGAAGCAGCACGACGATCTCGTTCGCTCCGTCGATCTTGGCCGATTCCTCCAGGCTTTCGGGAAGCGCGCTGATGAAGTTGCGCACGATCAGCAGCATAAAAGCGCTTACGGCACCGGGGAGCACGAGCGCCCAAACCGAGTTCATCAGTCCGATGTTCTTGATGAGCAGATAGGTCGGAATCAGGCCCCCGGAGAAAAACATCGTCAGCACGATAATGCCGGTCCATAATCTGCGGTTGGGCAGCGTCCGCTTGGACAGCGGATAGGCGCCGAGGAACGTCAGCACGAGCGTAATCGCCGTACCCAGCAGCGTTCTCGTAATCGTATTGCCGTAAGCCGTCCAGATGACGCGATAGTTGAACACCCGTTCGTAACCGGAGAAATCCAGCTTCGTCGGGAACAGATGGAAGCCGTAGCGGTTGACGACCTCGGGCGGACTTAGCGAGACGGTGGCCGCCTGCAGCAGCGGAACCAGCGTCGTAATCGACAGCAGCGTCAGCAGGCTGTAGACGATCACGAGAAAGACGTTGTCCGATGCGGTTCTTTTGTGTTTCACGCGGTCTCTTCCTTTCTTGCGTTAAATGCGTGTTCAAAAAGCGAACCTCTAAAAAATGGTGTCGTCCGAGATTCTGCTGGCCAAATAGTTGGCGGTAAGCACCAGGACGAGAGCGACGACGTTCTTGAACAGGCCGACGGCCGCGGCGTAGCTGTAATTCATTTTCAGGAGTCCTTCCGAATAGGTGTAGGTCGACAGCACGTCGCCTACCTCCATCACCTTGGCGTTCAGCAAATTGAACACCTGCTCGAAATCGTCGTTGATGATCGACCCGGAATTAAGGATTAGCATAATGACGATGACCGGAGCGATGGACGGAATCGTGATATAGAAGATCTTCTGCAGCCGGCTGATGCCGTCCACTTCGGAGGCTTCGTACATTTCCGGGTTGATGCCCGCGATCGCCGCCAAATAAATAATGGAAGAGAAGCCGACGCTGCGCCAAATGTCGGTGCTGACCAGGATCGAGCGAAACCAGCCCGGCTCCGTAATGAAGAAGATCGGCTCCATGCCCAGCAGCGACAGAACCATATTCACGGGTCCGCGACTCGGCGACAAAATCTCGATTACCATGCCGGACAGCACGACCCAGGACAGAAAATGAGGCAAATAGCTGATCGTCTGCACCGTCTTTTTGAACCACTTGACGGACACTTCGTTGATTAAGACCGCCAGCAGGATCGGAGCCGTAAAGCCGAACAGCAGCTTGTAGAAGTTGATGATCAGCGTATTGCGCAGCACCGTGCCGAAATACAATCCTCCGAACAGCTCGCGGAAATTATCGAACCCCACCCACGGGCTCCCGCCGATTCCTTTTAAGAATTGATAATCCTGAAAAGCGATAACGACGCCGTACATCGGCCCGTAATGGAAAATGCCGTAGTAAACGAGAACGGGGAGCAGCATGATAAAAAAATACTTGTGCGCCACATATCTCTTGATCAGCGAAGATTTCATGCGGTTCCTTCCTTCCTGGTTCGGTTGCGCGACGGCCGCGCCCCTCTTGCGGGCCGTCGCCGTTGCCCTTCGCTTGCCGGTCGCATGAGCCCATCGTAGGGGCGAAAGGGCGGTCGCGCAACCGCCAAAATCCTGTCATGATAACGGTTTCTTGTTCGGTGCAAAAAAGCGATATCGCGCCGCAACGCGGTATTGACGCGTTTTTTCTCATTCTTCGCCTTCACGGGGCGTCGGACCGAAGCAGCGGAATCGGAACGTCTGCCGCAGGCGATCCGAGAGCGCCAACGCTTCCAAGCGCAGCCTGTAGACAGTCTGGGGACGTCCGGCAAAATCCGTCGTCGCGACCGCGTCCAGCTCCGCCGCGAATGCGCTTCGATCGTATTCCAGCGCAATCGAGCCGCTCTCCCCCGTCCACCTGATCTCCCCGTCGGCCAGCTTCGGAGCGTGCAGGCTGACGAATTGCTCCGCAAGACTTTCCGGTCGGTCGGCGAATTCGAAGCTGTCCGTCAGCTCAAGCGACGCCTGCGCGCCCGCGCCTCCGGGATGCCAGCGCCAGCTAAAGCTCCGGCGAAAAGATTCAAGTCCCGGAACCGCGTACGCTCGGGTCAGGTCCAGCTCCAGATCGGTTCCTCCGGCATCGCTGCTCCAACGCCGCACGGTCGCCGCATACTCTTTGCCGGCCTGCTGCAGCCGTCCGTTGATCGCGGGAACGGAATGGCCTTCCGCCGAGTTGTGGAGCAGCGAATATCTCTCCGGGCCGAAGTAATCTCGCGAATACTCCCCCGCTCCGGGGTCGGCCAACAGATTGTCTCCGCCGACGTGAAGAATGAATTGTCCCAGATCGTTGTGGTTATGAGGCTCGTCGTTATGGCCTCCCTTTGCCGAGAACGCAAAGTCGATCCCTCCGGCTCTTCTGCGATCGACCGCGACGGCCAGGTTCGCAAGCCATTTTCCCCCTTCGGGCAGCGGCTTTCCGAACAGCTCGGTATCCGTCCATAACAGATTGCGAATGACATGAGGCCAGCGATAGCTGGCGTCCGCGCAAAATGGCGGAACCTTGTCCAGCTCCGGGATCGGCGTCCCCAGCTCGTGCGCCAGCTTGCTCAGCAGGCCCGTGTGCAGCGTGACCAGACCGACGTCCGAATAGTTGACGGCGCGGCGGCCGGAGAGCGTCACGGCGGCCGGGAACGCGGCAATCGCTCTCGGCTTGCCGCCCGCGAGCAAGTCCAGCCCGCCCTCGGTATAGCGCTTGAGCATATCGGAGAAATACACGTAGTAACCGAAGCCATAGAACCAGTAACCGAGTCCCTCCGCGCAGCCTCCATCCTCGCCGTATCCTTCCAGAAAACACGCCAGACTGCGCGTTACCCGCTCGATCATGCCCGCCAGCCTCTGCCCGTCCTTCTCCAGCAGCAGCGCGGCCATGCCGACGGCACCGCCGCAGACGGCCGACCAGTTGTCCGAGCGGGACTCCCAGTCGAAGCGAACCGGATCGTTGAACAGCGGACGAAACACGCGGCGTTCGATCTCGGTCCGAATGCGATATTCGATCCACGGATTCAGCATGTCTCCCGCCAGCAGCAGCGCTTCGGCCAGCGCGTGTGCGGTCTCCGCGGCGAACAGGTCGACCTGGCATTCCGGCGGAACCCGGCCGGCGGCGGCATTGGCCGCTCCTGCGGGCAGACAAGCGGGCAGGCACCAGGTGTATTCGTTGCAGATGTCCCAAATCACGTTTTCCAGCGCCTGCTTGTTGTCGGCCGTGTCCTCCAGCAGCGAATCGAGAACGAGCGCGAGCAGGCGGCCCCGCCGCTCGAAATACGGCTTCTCGTATTCCCTGCGCGTTCCTTGCGCTTCGAACGTCTGAAAGCGTTCGAAGGTCAGCAGCGGAGGCGGCGTCTCCCTGGCGCTGCGGGCAAAGTCGCGAATCTCCCGCAGCAGCGGCTGCAAGTGCGGCTGCTCCCGCAGGCGGGTCCACGCCGGACTTTCCCGCGGCGGCAGTCCGTATCGCAGGGAAGCAGGGAGGCTTCGCTCCGCCGTCAATTCCCGGCGCAGAGTTTTGAAGCTGATCATATGGGCGAACACTCCTTTATCGTCGAGTCGTCGAAGAGGGCGACCGGGGCGGGCAACTGAATTATAAACAGCGGCTCCGAGGGTTGAAATAACAAACAATTGCGATCGTAACGCATTTATGTTCGTTTCCGGTTTTTGGCGAAACGAGCGGCAGGGAGCGGCGGCAAATGCGCAACGCAGCATCACTTTCGGACAACGCGGGACTACGGGCGGTTTGCTATGCTGATGTCGGATGCGGAGCGCAAGGCAAGACGCGCAACGCAATAACAAAGCCGAAGGGAGAGTTCGCCATGCCTTACGCGGCCATGCTGCTCGTCGTCCTGTTCTGGGGCTCCGCCGCGGCCGTAGGACGAAGCATCGGCGACGCCGGAACGCCGCTTCAGCTTGCCGTATGGCGGGTCGGTCTCGGCCTGGGACTGCTGGCGTTGGTGCAAGCGTTCCTGGTCCTCCGCCGCCGAATGGGCCGACGCGGACACGAGGGTGGAATCGCCGCAGTCCTTCCGCCTGGGCGGTCGCCGGACGGAGAATCCGTTCCTCTCGCGCCGCCCCCGCGCTTTCGCTCCGCTGCCCGCCTGCTCCCGATCTGGATCGGGGGCATTCTGGGCTACGGAGTCATGATCTGGCTGTTCTTCGCGGCGGCCAGAGCCACGCTGGCCAGCCATCTGGTGCTGATCCTGTCCATGGCGCCCATCTGCACGCTGCTGCTGGACCGGGCGGTCGGCGGCGGACGCGGACACGCCGGCGTCTTCCTTCCCGCGGGCCTATCCTTGATCGGCATCGCCATAATGGTCGGGCCGTCGCTGGCCGGCTCGGATGCTTCTCTGGCGGGAGACAGCCTGGCTCTGCTCGCCCTGCTGGCCTTCTCCGCTTATACCGTGATCACGAAGCGTTATTCGGGCGGCATGGCCGCGCTCGCGCTTAACGTTCACGGCATGACCGCCGGCTTCGCCGCGCTGTGGGCGATGCTGGCGCTGACGGAAGGCCGTCTGCTGCCGGCCGGGTTCGACGCCCGGGAGCAGGGGTACGCCATCGGCTATCTCGGCTTCGCGTCTACCGGCGCCGCTTATTTGCTGTATGCCTGGGCGCTGTCGCGGCTGCCGATGGAACGCGCGATGCCGCTGATCTATCTGCAGCCGGTCGTGGGGGTGCTGCTGTCGGTCCTCTGGCTCGGCGAGAAGCTGACGCCGAACATTCTGCTCGGCATGTGCGCCATCGTCGGCGGCTTGCTCTGGAATCATCGCTACACCCGAATGCCGGCACGGCCGGAAATGACGAGGAGGTTATAAGCATGTCGTTAAAAAAGGTAAAAATCGGAGTCGTCGGCTGCGGCGTCATCGGCAAGCAGCATATTAAAGCGGCGAGCGAAGCGGAGTGGATCGAGCTGGCCGCCGTCGCCGACGCCAATACGGAAGCCGCCCGGCTTGCCGCGGATCAGTTCGGCGCTGGAAGATGGTACGGGGAGGCCGCGGCCCTGCTGGCCGACGCTTCGGTCGAAGCGGTCGTGCTGGCGGTCCCCACCCATATCCGCACGGAGATGGCTCTGCAGGCGCTGGCCGCAGGCAAGCATGTGCTGCTCGAGAAGCCGCTGGCGATGCGTGCCGACGAGATTCGCCGTCTGATGGCGGCGCGCGGCGACCGGACCGTAGCCTTCTGCTCCTCCCGCTTCCGCTTCCTGGAGCATGCGGAAGCGGCTCGCCGCTGGATCGCGGAAGGCCGCCTGGGCGAGCTCCGCGTGCTGCGCTGCCGGGTGAACGAGCCGGCTGCGGGCAGACCCGCGAGCCCGCCGCCTACGTGGCGCGTTCACACTTCGATCAATGGCGGCGGCATCGTGGCCAACTGGGGCATTTACGATTTAGATTACTTGCTCGGCCTGACCGGATGGAAGCTGCAGCCGGAATGGATCATCGCCCGCATGTGGGGGCTGGCCCCGTCGATCTCCGATTATTTTCCGCCGGGGTCCGATTCCGAGACGTACGGCACGGCCTACATCCAATGCGCGGACAACATCGTTCTGACTTACGAGCGCGGGGAATTCATGGCGGCTCCGCAGGAGAGAACCTGGCAGATCATCGGCAGCGAAGGCAGCCTCTCGCTTCATATGACCTGGCCGTCCGAGAAGACGATCGCCGCCGCTTCACTCCATGCGGAGACGGGGGTGTCAAGCTCCGTTGTATGGGAAGGGAACGAGGATTCGTCCTGGATTGATAAAGGGGCGCTGCTGGACTTCGCGCGGTCCGTCGCCGAGGGCAAGGAGCCGGCCACGGGCCTGGCGGAAGCGCTCAAGCTGCAGACGATCATGGATGCGATGTACGACTCGGCGAGGCAGGGCGCGCCCGTTGCGATCGGCGCAGAAGGAGGAGAGCCGCGATGAAGTATTCGTTCGTCTCGTTCTCCTGTCCGGATGCCGATCTGTCCACCCTGCTGGCCATGGCGAGCGAGTTCGGCTACGACGGGGCGGAAATCCGCAGCGGAGCCGGTCATCGCCACGGCATCGAGCTCGGGCTGTCTCCCGAAGCGATAGCGGATATCCGCCAACGCTTCGCGGCAAGCGGGGTGTTCCCGATCTGTCTGAGCGTCTCCTGCCATTATTCCGATTCCGCGACCCTGGCGTCCAATCTCGAGGAAACCCGCTCCTATCTCAGGCTGGCCGGAGCGTTGGGCTTTCCGCTGCTGCGGGTATTTTGCGGCGTCCTTCCCGAGGGCAGCGACCGTTCCCGGGTACGGGAGCAAATCGCGGCTTCGCTCAGCGAACTGGCTCCTCTCGCCGCGGAATCGAACGTCGTGCTGGCGGTCGAAACGCACGACGACTGGTCGGACCCGCGAGAGATGGCAAGCGTCCTGTCCGCCGTAAACCATCCGGCCGTCGGGGTCGTGTGGGACGTGATGCATACCCTCCGCGGTGGTAAAACCTCCATGGAGGAAGCCTATCGCATCCTCAAGCCGTGGCTGCGTCACGTGCATATTCATGACGGGTTGCTCGATCCGAGCCGGCTGGCGTTCCGGCCGATCGGCCAAGGAGAAATCGATCATCGTCCGGTCGTGCGGCTGCTGGCGAACGATCGATATGAGGGGTTTCTGAGCGGAGAGTGGCTGGATTGGGAGGATCCGGAGGTTCATCTGCCGCGCGAGCTTTCCGCGATGCGGCAGTACGAACGGGAACTCTAGTCGAAATCGTATGCTAGAACGTCGTGATTGGCGGATGATTTAAGGGAAGGTCTCTACTATAGTGGTAGATATCATACGATTTCTACTGAAACAGGAGGCCTTCCTATGGAAAAACAAAGCTTGATTAAAAGACAGCAGTGGTTCGTGAATCAAAGGCTGGGCATGTTCATTCATTTCAACAGCGCAACGTTCCAATTCGCGGACTCGGAAATCGAGGACTGGGAATATGCGCACGAGAATCACGGCGCGCCGCGCAGATTCGTCTTCGATCCGAAGAGCTGGAGCCCGGACAAACTCGATTGCGCGCAGTGGGCGAAAGCGGCCAAGTCCGCCGGCATGACCTTCGCCGCATTGACGGCCAAGCATCACGAAGGCTTCAGCCTGTGGCCGACCCGCTATACGGAACATTGCGTGCGGAATTCGGCGATCTCTACGGATGTCGTAAAGGAGTACCTGGACGCGTTCCGCGAGGAAGGCATCGAAGCCGGACTGTATTTCTCCATGCTCGATCTGCACCACCAAATCGGGCGAAATAAATGTACGCCGGAGGACAAGCAATTTATCAAAAATCAGCTGCGCGAGCTGCTGACGGGATACGGCAAGCTTCCGTTCCTGATCATCGACGGCTGGAACGCGGCGTGGGGCGGCCCCAATTATGGAGATCTTCCGTTCGAGGAAATCGATCTTTTCGTGAAGGAGCTGCAGCCCGACTGCCTGCTCATGAATATCGGCTGCGAGGATCTCGCCCATACCGACATCGTGTTCTACGAAAACGCCGCCGGACAGGAGATCTCCGACGCGTTCGCGGGGCCGGGCGCGAGCTGCAACATTCTGACAAAAACCTGGTTCTGGAGAACGACGGATACGGACATGGAATTGAAATCGGCCGAATGGGCGCTCGACAAAATCAACGACTCGAACGGCCGCAACGTCTCCTTCCTGCTGAATGGCGCGCCGAACCGCAGCGGCTTGCTCGACGACAACGTGCTGGCCCGCTTTAAGGAAATCGGCGAGAGTTATCGGCGGCCGGCGGATCTCGAGGAGCTTCCCGGCAACTGGCTGACTCGCGAGTGAACCGCCTCATGAACCTCCGCGAGAGATTGCACGAAAAAATCGCATAACGCGGGCTCGAATGGGGCGGAATCGGGGGACGTTACTCGAGAAAATCGTGCATCGACGCTCAAACGGGCGGGAAACTGGGGACGTTACTCGAATAATTCGTACATTGGCGCTCAAATGGGCGGGAAACTGGGGACGTTACTCGAATAATTCGTACATTGGCGCTCAAATGGGCGAGAAACTGGGGACGTTACTCGAATAATTCGTACAACGAGGCCCGCGAGCGAATCGGAATGGAGCTCAATATCCAAGTGTTATGATCATGATTACCCTGTAGACCGAGACTGCTTCATACGCTCCTGAAATCCCATTGCAGCGGGTTGCCCGCTTAGATTTCAGGAGCGTATAGCCGTCTATTTGTTATATTTGGAGTCGTACACTTCCTGATAGAGGGTCAGATAATGCCCCAGGTTCATCTTGTTCAGGTTGTCCAGATAGCCGTCCCAGTCCTTGTCGAGATCGGCGTCGCCGATTGTGAACCGGGCAATCATCTCGTTCACGTAATCGTTGATCGTCTTGGACAGATCGGCGATCTCGATCGCCTGCTCGTTCGAGAAGAACAGAGGCGGCAGCACGTTCTCCACCGCTTGCTGGTAAGGCTCGTACTTCGTCTTCGCCTCGTCGTACATGACGATCTCGAGCGGCTTGTCCGGGTTGGCCACCTCTCCCAGCCGCAGCTCGTTCGTTCGCAGGGAGGGACCGGTCTGCCCCCAGTTGATGTTCTGCACTTGACCCCAGTCGGCGATTTGCTTCCACTTGGCCGGCTCGCCGTTAATGCCGATTTCCCCGGCTTGCGCCTCGACCCATTCCTGTCCGGGACGGCCGATGACCGAGCGCAGCGTCGTCTCTTCGTTGTACAGGAAGTCGGCCAGCCGGAACGCCGCTTCGGCATGCTTGCTCTCCTTCATGATCAAATACGATCCGGTTCCCACGAGATGATAGGCTTCCCGCGGCGCGATCCGCAGCCCTTGCGGCCCTTGCAGCGGCGGAATCGTCTTGTATTCCAGCCAGCGGTTGCTCGCTCCGTAAAATTCGCTGAACACGCCCATGTGCATGCCCGCGGTCGTCCCGAGAATCGCCGTGTCCGGGTTCTCGCCCAGTCTTCTAAGCTGGTCTTCGTCCTGGGTCAACGCTTGCGGATCGAGCAGCTTCTCCTCGTACAGCTTGTGCAGGTAACGAAGCCCTTCCCGCCATTCCGGCTTGTCGAACGGGACGACCACCCGGCCGTTCTCCAGATACAGCCGGTCGCCGCCCGGGTTGTAGATAAAGGCGTTCATCAGGAAAGAATCGATGCTCGCGTAGAAGCCGGTCGGAGAGCCGGACATCGGAATCTCGTCGGCTTTGCCGTTGCCGTTCGGATCCTGCTCCTTAAACGCCTTCAGAACCTGGTAAAATTCGTCCGTCGTCGTCGGCATCTTCAGGCCGAGCTTGTCCAGCCAAGGCTCATAGATCCACATCCTGCGCGGCAGCGTACAGTGGAAGCATTCGTTCGTATGCGGCAGGGAGTAGATATTGCCATCCGGCGCCGTCATCGAATCCTTGACCACCGGCATCTGCTCGAACATCTTTTTCGTCTCTAAGCCGTATTTGTCGATCAGCTCGTTAAGCGGAAGAATGACTCCCTGGGTGCCGAAAATCATCTGCTGCGAGTTCGACATGTTGAAGCCCATAATGACGTCGGGCAGCCCCTCTCCGCTCGAGAGCACGAGATTCAGCTTTTCCGCCGAGGAGGAGCCCGGAACGACATCCCATTCGATATGGATATTCGTCTGCTCCTCCAAATACTTCGTGAATTCGTTCGTGGCGAAATCCTCGACGATCGCATTGTCGGGAACCATGACGCGAATGGTCGTCTTCTCCTTGGTAATCGGAAACTGCCCGGCCGGCGTCACCTCGTCCCCCGCCGCGGAGCTCGGCGGCGCCGACGAAGCCGTCTCGTTCGATTTGGCGCAGCCGCCGAGAATCACCGCGGCCAGAATCGTCCACAGACCGGCGATGATCATGCTTCTTTTTAACTTCGTTCTCATTTTCGTTATCCTCCCGAATCGATTCCGATTAGCCTTTCAAAGATCCAATCATGACGCCTTTGACGAAGTGCTTCTGCACGAACGGATAGACCAGCATTAACGGCAGCGTGGAGACTACGATCAGCGAGTATTTCAAGAGCACCCGCAGCGCTTCCCGCTTGGCGACGTTGGCAATATCGGACAGCATAAGCGCGTTCACGTCGTTCTGGATGAGAATGTTCCGCAGCACGATCTGCAGCGGGTACATCTCCTGCTTGTTCAAAAAGATCATGGCATTGAAATATTGATTCCAGTGGCCTACGGCATAATAGAGAGTCATTACCGCGATAATCGGCCCGGAGAGCGGAATCACGATCTTCCACACGAACTTAAAGTCGTTGCAGCCGTCGATCTGCGCCGCCTCCAGCAGCTCGGCCGGAAGCGAGGTCTGGAAGTAGGTGCGCGTAATGATGACGTTCCAGACGCTGAGCGCCCCCGGCAGCACCATCGACCACACCGTGTTAAGCATGCCCAGGTCCTTGACGAGAAGATAACCGGGAATCAAGCCTCCGGAAAACATCGTCGTGAACACGAACAGGAGCATGAGGAGGTTCTTCCCGTACAGATCCTTGCGGGAGAGCGGATACGCCGCCAGCACCGTCATAACGATATTGACCGCCGTTCCGAACGCCGTGTAATAAATCGAATTCGCGAATCCGGAGCCGATCAGCTTGTGCTTAAACACCGCTTCGTAGCCCATCAGGGTAGGCTGTACCGGCCAGAGCCACACTTTGCCGGACACGACGGCCGAAGGGTCGCTGATGGAAGCGCTTAAAATAAAGATCAACGGATAAAGAATCGCCAGAAAAAACAAGGACAGCAGCGTATAAATGATCGCCGTGAATAGCCGGTCGCCGAAGGACGACTTGATACGGGTATGTTCCACTTGGAAAGCTCTCCTTACCACAAGCTGGCCTGATTGGTTTTGCGAGCGATCTGGTTAACGGCGACGATCAGAAAAAAGCCGATGACCGATTTGAACAATCCAATGGCCGCGGAATAGGAATAGTTCATCGCTTGCGACACCAGGCCGACCTTGTAGACGTAAGTATCGATGACTTCCGACGTGCGCGTATTCAGCGGATTTTGCATCAGCAGCACCTTCTCGAACCCGACGTCCAGCATGCTGCCCATGTTCAGAATAAGCAGAATGACGGCAACCGGCATGATGCCGGGCAGATCGATGTGCAGCATCCGCTGTCTCTGGCTGGCTCCGTCGATGACGGCCGCTTCGTGCAGCGACGGATCGATGCTTGAAAGCGCAGCCAAAAAGATGATGCAGTTAAAGCCCGCGCTCTGCCAGATTCCGGACCACACATAGATGGATTTGAAATAATCCGGATTGCCCATAAAATTGATCGTTTCGAAGCCGAACGCCTGAAGCAGGTTGTTCGCAATGCCGTTCCTGGGATCCAGCAGCTCGAACAGCATGCCGACCATAACGACCGTCGAGATGAAATGCGGCGCGTACGTCACCATCTGCACCGTCTTCTTGAACCAGCGAACCCGCACGTAGTTAAGCCCGAGAGCCAAAAGCAGCGGAAACGGAAATCCGGCGATCAAGTTGTAGACGTTGAGCAGCAGCGTGTTGGCCATGATTTTGCCGAAGTCGTACGAATGGACGAAGCGGTCGAAATGCTTTAATCCGACCCATTCGCTTCCCCATATTCCCTGCGCGACGGCGAAATCCTTAAAAGCAATCTGCGCGCCGTACATTGGAACGTACTTGAAGACGATCAGGTAAAGCAGCGGCAGCGCAAGCAAGGCGTAAAGCTGCCATACCCGCAGTATGCGGTCGAGCGGTCCGTTCACTTGTTTTCCCCCTTTCTCTTGAGTTGATTTCCACTCTAGCGCCAAGGGGAGATTAGCCGCTATCTGCAATCGGACAATCCGTATTCCCCGCTTAACATTCGGCTGTATTCACTTGCTGCGGCACCGTGCATTCGTTAAGATTGCGTTTCCCCCGCCCCTTGTCGAAAGCTCTCTCTGTATATCGTAGGGCTGATTCCATGAATTCTCTTGAAGGCCCGGGAGAACGAATTCGTGGAGCCGTAGCCGCATCGCTGCGCGATCTCGTTCACGGTCGCCGGAGCGTCCCGCAGCATGACGCGGGCGCTGTCCATCCGCAGGTTCTCCAGATAGTCGGAGAAATTAACGCCCGTCTGCTCCTTGAAGAAGCTTGAGAAATATACTCGCGAAATGCCCGCCTGATCGGCGACGGCGTCCAGATTAAGGTCCGCGTTCCCGTACTGCTCCTGAATGAGCCCGCGAATTCTCTCCAGCAGCTGGACGTTGCGGCTCTTCTTGCGCCGAACGACCCGCTCGCAAATATCGGCATACAGCCCCCGTACGGCCTGGAACGCTTCGGCGGGGCTTTCCGCGTCGTCGGTAGTGCTCAACAGCCTCCTTACGTCGTCGTCCGGCTCCAAGGCGAGCTGCTCCTTAACCTTCATCAGGCTGCCCGCCATCTCGTACAAGAGAAGCTTCTGAATGGCGAACGGCAAATTTCTCTTGCGGAAATTCCGTTCGTAAATGTCGTCGAGCAGCAGCGCCACTTCGCCGGCATCCCCCGCTTTCGCGTGATTCGTCAGACGCGTCTCGATTTCGCCCGGATAATAGTGACTATCCGACAAGTCGGGGAGCTCTCCGAACCGGGTAAGCCCGCGCAGCTGCCGCCAATGCGCATAGTTCAACGCCTGCTTGGCCTCGCCGTAAGAACGGGAGACGTCGATCGGCGCCGAATAAATTCCGCCGGACGCGACGTACAAGTCCGCGCGCAGCTCGGCGGGATCGATTCCCGTGATTCTGTCGAACAGCGCTTCCATCGTGCGCGCACACTCTTCCTCCGACGTATCCGAAGCGAGAAACAGCAGGACGATTTTGTCCTCCGCTGTCTCGTGGCCATGGATCGCGACAGCCGGCCATTCCCGGAGAAGCTCCCGCAGAAGGATTCTCAGGCGCGCCAGCTCCTTCAGCCGTTTCTCCTCGACGTTTTCCGTTGGAATGAAATGGACGATGGCCGCCGCAATGGCGGAAATCCGGGGATTCATCCGCAGACGCTTCATCATGCCCTCCATTTCCCCGCCGACAATCTCCCCCTTCAGAAGCCTCTCGATAATGCTGGTCCGAAGAATCGGCTCCTGCTTCCGCATTTCTTCCCTGAGCGCATAGTGGCTGTCCAGCATTCGCGCTACCGTGCGGCTATTCCGCGAAGTAAACACATAGGCCAGCGCCAGGCCGACGGCCAGAAAGCCCAAAGTCGTGCCCAGGGTGATCCGCTTGACGTAATGGACTTTGGCCAGAACGATCCGGGGAGACTGGGCCAGAACGTAATACCAGCCGTTCTCCGAGGACCGGGCATACGTAACGTGCATCCCCCGGGTAGGAGCGGATTCGGAAACCCACCCGGTTCGGCCGCCCATCAGCTCCGGGTCCAACCGAACGTAATCGCCGATCGAAGAGATCACGTTGCCGCGATTGTCCGCAATGTAGGCCCAGCCTTCCTTTTCGTCGACGAGACTTCTCAGCAGCTTCAAAATCTGCCCGTTGTCGATCAGCATGACGACGCTCCCCCGCGACACGCTCGGAATCGTCCCCAACGGATAATTGTACGTAACAACGGAATGGGCTTTGCCTTTGTACCGAACGGGCATCGCGGGCAGAACGAGCTTGCGGTTTTCCTCTTCGAAAAACGTCCGGCGCCAGCGTTCCTGCGTCATGTCCTCGTAATCGAAGGCGAACCCGTAGAACGCATCGGCGAGATACAGCGTGGACGGGGTCAGCACGGTCTCGCTGTTGCGGTAATAAATCATATAGTCCAAGATGAATTTATTCGTCACGTCAAAATGATACAGCCCCTTCTGGGCAGCCAGCATTTTGAACGTATTCGTCCCCTCGAACGGTTCCTTGATCTGTTGAAGCTGCAGCAGCCTGGGGTCGTTGGCCACCTGCATCGCGAGCGTGTCGATCTCCGCCAGCCGGCCGTCCAGCGTCGATTTGACCTGATTCAGCAGATGGAGATGGGTATTTCTTTCCTCCTCGCCCACCAGATCGAGCGTCCTCTCGTAAATCAATCCGCTTGCGGTCAAGGCCATGGCCAGGAAAAAGGCGTAAGGAAGCAGCAGACGCATGAACCAATTGTCTCTGCCGAACCGTCGATTGGATTTCATGGATTTTCTCCTTTTAATCGTATTAGTCGTATTGGAAAATCAACTCTGTCTTGTTTCGGTTTTATGAAAGCGCTGCCATAATGTTGTGAATCGGATTTCGCCATATGATATCTACCACTTTACTCGATTCGTACCCTCTGGACAGCTGACAATGGCGACTTCCTGTAGTACAATCTCTACATCCTGGATGGAGGTGCCCGCATGCTCGTACTCGAATTGAAGGTTCCGCCGTTTCCTCTGCTGGCCACGATCGGATACGTGCTCTGGCCGTCCGGAGTCGTGCATGCCGAGCGGACATTCGGAGCGTTCGATATGATCTTTTGCATGAAGGGCACGCTGTTCATGGAAGAGGACGGAATTTCATACGCTATCCGCCAAGGCATGATGCTCGCGCTTGAACCGGGGAAGACGCATCGCGGCTTTCATCCGACGGAGGAAGAGACCGAGGTGTATTGGATTCATTTTCAGTACCCGACGGCTTCCGAACCGATTTTGAAGGAGAAAAACAGCTGGCAGCAGCCGCTGCTGAAACCGACGAACCAGGATACGGAGCCGCCGGCGGCAATGATCGACATTCCCAAATTCGCCTCCGTCGACATGCGCGCGATTCTGCCGCTCCTGCAGGAGATGCTCCGGCTGCATAGCGTGCTGACCCCTTACAGCTCCTTCGAGCTGCACCTTATGTTCGGACAAGTGCTGACGCAGCTTCAGAACGGCATGAGGAAGAGCAGCCCGCAAGCCCGCTCCTACTTTCTCGGGGAAGAGGTGGCCGCCTACTTGGCCAATCGCCTGGAGCTTCCGTTCGACTCGGCGGAGATGGAGCGCGATCTGCACTATCATTTCGATTATCTGTCCCGCTGCCTGAAGCATTACTCCGGGATGAGCCCTTTGCAGTACCGGCACCGCTTGCAGATCGACCGGGCCAAACGCCTGCTCACCCATTCCGAGCTGTCTCTGACGAAAATCCGGGAGCAATGCGGCTTCCAGGACAACAACTACTTCATTCGGCTGTTCAAGCGGCAAACTTCCTATACGCCCGGCGAATATCGCAAGCGATTTCAGGCGTTCCGCGTCGATTAACGCGATTCCGGGCGCACAACAAAAAAGGGCAAATCCGATGCCTCCCGTCGGATCTGCCCTTTTTTGCAAGTTCAGAGAATCAGAAAAATGCCGTCATCATCGGTCTCCAGTATGCCGCGCTCCAGATTCTCGCCGCTTCGGTCTCCGCTTGTCTCCAATTTGCCGGCCCTCAGCTTCACTTGCGGATCGACCAGATGCTCTCCCGTCGTCAGATCGAATTCCCACCCGTGCCAGGGACAGCGCAAAATCTCGTTTTCCCTGCCGTATACGTACTCGTAGACGCGCGCCGGCAGCCGCGTTCCGCCGATTGTGCCGACGCATACGTCGGCCCCGGCATGGGGGCATACGTTGCGATAAGCACGGTACTGTCCGCCAACATTGAAGATGCCGAATTCCAGCCCGTTGACTTTCACCAGCTTGCGACCGCCCGACGGAATCTCGCCCGGTCCGGCCACTCGATGCCTGCTCAAGCCGATCCGCCCCTTTCAAGCCGCGGCTTCCGCCCAAGGCCGTATAATTCGGCGGCGTTCGCCGCCTGGATTCGCTTGCGCATCTCGCGCGGGATACCGGCCAGAGCCAGCTTCGGATTGTCGAAGTCCCAATGCGGGTAATCGGACGCAAACATCAGCGTGCGGCCCGCGTCGACCATGTCGAAGATTTGCGCCAGATGCTCCTTGCTGGCCGGCTCCTCGATAGGCTGCGTCGTCAGACGGATGTGCTCCAGCATGTACTCCGACGGCAGACGCTTGAGCCAGGGGGTCGAATCCCGCAGCGCCTTGTAGTTTTTGTCCATCCGCCACATGAGATGCGGCATCCAGGCGATACCTCCTTCGATCGCGACGAATTTCAAGCTCGGAAACCGTTCGAAGACGCCTTCGCAGATCAGGCTGTTGATATGCGTCATATAGTTGATCGGCAGAATGTTGTGCCATTCCATATACCGGGTCGGATACCCGGAAGGAGTGGGCGGATAAGCGATTCCCTTGCCCTCGGAGCCCGGATGGATCGCGACGGGCAGGTTCATTTGTTCGGCCGCCTCGTAGATGCGGTGATAATACCGCTGCCCGAACGGCATTCTGGCTCCGCTGCACATGATGACCTGAACGATGTCCGGGTGCCCGCCTACCCGCAGAATTTCCTGCGCCGCCGCGTCGGGATCGGAGAAGTTCACGACGAGCGAGCCCTTGAACCGCGGGTCCGCCTTCAGCCACTCGTCTATCAGATGGTCGTTGTAGGCGGAGGCGACCGCGGTGCCGAAGTCGGGATCGGGATGCAGCGAGCAATTAAGGGCGATATGTCCGGTCAGAATCGCGTAATCGATGCCATACGGGTCCAGATGATGCTCGATCATATAGCGCGGATCGCTTCCCGGCTCCTGGCCCTCGGGCGTCGCCGCATCCTTCCGGTACACGCCGCCAAGCGGGGAATACCAGGGGTTGCCGATCAGTTGGCCGTTCATCCATTGCTCGTGCCACACCTTGGGCAGATAAGGCAGCAGTTGGGCCTGGCTGGCCCACGCGTTGTGCACGTCGGCGTCGATCAGTCCCGGGGCTTCCGGCTCGCTTGCGGTTTGTCGTTCCCTTTCCATCGGTTACTCCCCCTCTGCGAATGACAAGCATTGACTTGCATCCATCGTAAGGCAGCCCGATAGAATTCAACATTCACAAAACGCAAACAGCTGAACGATTCTTCACCATTTTCTCGCCGGACTCCCGCAGCTCCCTCTTTTTCTGGTAAGCTGATTCCTATACTCCTACAACGCTACGGGTGATGCAAAGATGATTCAGTTGCACGGCGTGTTCCTTAACAATTTCATACCGCATTGGCGTATCGCCCGGTCGATAGCGGAGAATCATATCGTCGCTCTCGTGACCCATGGGAACCTGATCTACCGGATCGACGAAGTCGATTTGACGTTGTCCAAGGGCGATTTCTTGATTATGCGTCCCGGCTCTCTGCGGAGCGGATCGGACGGTCCTTATCCCCCACACCAGAAATACTCCGTCCACTTCGGCCTGCAATTCCCGGACGATCATCCCTTGTTCATCCCTTTCAAGCATAGCTCGCACCTTCTGTACCGAACGCGCAAATTCGAATACTTCCGGCAGCGCTTCAGCTCGCTCTACCAGACCTGGAACGAGAAAGCCGACTACCACGAATTGATCTGCCAAGGGATGATGATGGAGCTGTACGGCTCCATTATGCGGGAGCTGGCCCAGCGGGATATCCCCGCGCACAAGCGGAAGATCGCCGACGACATCGAGCAGTACATCAAAGCCCACTATAAAGAAGAAATCAAATTGGCCCGGCTGTCCGAGCTGGTCGATCTCTCTCCCGGTTACGTCACCGGCATCTTCAAAGCGATGACCGGTCAAACCCCGATCGAATACGTTCATCGCCTGCGCTGCTCCGAGGCGCGCGACTTGCTGCTCGAATCGGATATGACCGTCGCGGAAATCTCGGACTACCTCGGCTTCTGCGATCCGACGTATTTTAACCGCGTCTTCAAGAAGGTGACCGGCATGCCTCCTTCGGCTTTGACGAGGCGGATGCCGTGAAAGAACGACTGATCCGTACAGCATGCGATATCCCCGCCGCGTTTCTTTTTGCAGAAGATGGTGAAGCTAAGAAAGTTGACGATTCTCAAAAACAGATTTCGGAGGCTGAATTCGCATGTGGAAAAACTATCGAACCCGATTGATCGCCGGCTTGCTCGGCATCGCGCTTGTCTCGGGAAGCGCCGGAGCCGCCTTCGCGGCCGAGGAGACGTCCCCCGCCCCGGATAAGGTGAAAGTCAAGATCGTGAACGACAAGGGGCGTAAAATCGGAACCGCGGTTCTGACTCAAGAGACCGGGGCGGTCCGCGTCCATCTCAAAGCGAAGAAGCTCCCTCCCGGGGTTCACGGCATCCATTTTCACGAAGTCGGGAAATGCGAGCCTCCCGAATTCGAATCCGCGGGCGCCCACTTGAATCCTTATCAGAAGCAGCACGGCTTCAACAACCCGCATGGCTTCCATGCCGGCGATCTGCTCAATATCGAGGTCGGTCCGGACGGGGTCGTCGATACCGATCTGGTCAGCCGAACGGTAACGCTGAAAAAAGGCGAGCCCAACTCCTTGCTGCGCGAGGGAGGTACGTCGCTCATCATCCACGAGAAAGAGGACGATTACGTAACCGATCCGTCAGGCAACTCCGGAAACCGTATCGCATGCGGACCGATCTTGTAACCGCGACGACAAAATCCCGAGGATCGATATCCGATCCTCGGGATTTTTATTTTCTCCGAACAGCATGAGTTAATCTCAATTCTAAACGATACCCACAGGCTGCACGCTTCGGCAACTTACACCTTGTAAGCCTTCATCGCCTTCACGATTTCCTTCATCGAAGGACGCTTGCCGTACATCAGTACGCCGACGCGGTAGATCTTCGCGGACAGCCAGCCGATCACGAGAATCGAGGCGAGCAGAATGCCGATGGACAAGGCGATCTCCCACCAGGCCGGCTCGGTCAAGCCGATCCGCAGGAACATGAGGAACGGCGAGAAGAACGGAATGTACTGGCAGACGACCATCAGCGTGCTGTCCGGCTGATTCAGGCCGAACATCGCGATATAGAAGCCGGCGAGCGTCAGCAGCGTAATCGGCATGACCGCCTGGCCCAGGTCCTCGGTGCGGCTGACGATCGAGCCGACGGCGGCGAACAGCGTCGCGTACAGGAAGAAACCGGCCAGGTAGAAAAATACCGCATAGACCAGCAGCAGCGGATCGATCGTGCCGAGATCGAAGCCGAAGCTCTTCAGCGTGTCCGCGTTGTGGGGCAGCGTCAGGTTGGCGGCCAGCGCCCCGACCAGAACGACGATCTGGAGCATGGCAACGATGAACGTGCCGAGAATTTTCCCCCACATCTGCTTCAGCGGTGAGACGCTGGTCACGATGATCTCCATGACGCGCGAGCTCTTCTCCGCCGTAATCTCCGTGGCGATCAATTGTCCCGTGATCATGACGGCCATGAACAGCAGAATGATCATGACATACGTAAGGACGATGGCGATGCCCTGCTCTTCCTCCGTCTTGCCCTTCTCGTCCGTGAAGCTGACCTTCTGGGTGTGGAACATTACCGGCGCATAGAGCTGCGCTTTCTGTTCATCGGTTAATCCTGCGCCTCCCAACAGGGTATCGTACTTGACCTGCTGGAGAGCAGCCGTAAGGGAAGAGGAGGTTCCGCCCTCGAATGCGCTCTTCGAATTGTACGTGACCTTCGGGAAGCCGGCCGCGGCATCCTCTTCGAACGTCAAGTAGCCTTTGACGTCGCCGTTCTCGAGCGCCGTCTTCAATTGCTCCTCGGACGCGATGCCGACCAGTTCCACGCCGGGCTCCGGAAGCTTGGCGTAGTAATTTTGGAGCCCCTCCACCACTTGGGCCTGCTGCCCTTCCGCATAGCCGACCTTCGTCACGCCCCCGCCGCCGCTCAGCTTGTCGATCAAGTAAGGCAGATTGCCCGCTACGACGAACAGTACCGCAAGCACTACCGTCATAATGATAAATCCTTTGCTGCGCAGCTTGTTGCGCATCGTAAACGCCATTACCGTCCATAAGCTGTTATTCATGGCTCTCACCCACCGTTTTAATAAAGATTTCGTTAAGCGTCGGTTCCAATACCTCGAAGCGGTTAACCGGACCTTGGACCAGGGCATGCTTCAGAATCCGCTGCCCGACCTCCGGAGAATCGACTTTCAGCTCGTAGCCTCCGTGCTCGTGCCGGAACACGCTCTCGACTCCCGTAATCGCATCCAGTCCCTCAATGTCCCCGTCGCCCGCCACGATGACCCGCTCCTGCGGGAATTTCTTCTTGATTTCCTTGATCGGACCCTGCAGCACCGGATTGGATCTGTGCATGATCGTAATGTTGCGGCACAGCTCCTCAACGTGCTCCATCCGGTGCGTCGAGAACACGATGCTCGTGCCCCCGTCCCGCAGCTCCTTAACCGTCGATTTGAGCAGCTCCACGTTAACCGGGTCCAGACCGCTGAACGCTTCGTCGAGAATCAGAATTTTCGGATTATGGATCACGGCCGCGATAAACTGGATTTTCTGCTGGTTGCCCTTGGACAGCTCCTCGACCTTCTTGTTGTAGTACTCCGGCACCTGAAACTTCTCCAGCCAGCTCTTCAGATTCTTGTCCGCGTCCTTGCGGGACATGCCGCGCAGTTGGGCAAGATACAGAATCTGATCGCTCACCTTGATCTTCGGATACATGCCCCGTTCTTCCGGCAAGTAGCCCAGCATGCTGAGCTGCTGCTCGCTGTAGGGATTGCCGAGATAACGGATATCCCCTTCGTCCGGCAGAATCAAGCCCAGGATCATTCGCATCGTCGTCGTTTTTCCTGCGCCGTTGGCGCCGAGCAGGCCGTAGATTTCTCCCGCCGATACCTCGAAGCTTAAGCCGTTTACGGCCCTCTTGTCGCCATAATTTTTAATAATTCTGTCTACTTTTAATGAATTCATCGTCTTGCTTCCTCCTTTCGAATTAAACAGCCCAGTATCTCTTCAAGGTCCATGCGCTGGATGGCCAGCACCCGGAATCCGTTGTCGCGGCAGTACGCTTCGCCCCGCTCGGGATCGTCCACCTCCAGCCGATAGAGACCCGGTCCCGCTTCCGTCAGCCCCTGGAACCCGGGAGCGCGCTGGAGCAGCTCGCCTCCGCCCTTCGGGGCGTATTCGATCTGCAGGACGATCGTTCTCCAGTCGTCCAGCAGACGGTCCTTCTCGTAGAGACCGAGAACTCGCCCGCGGTAGATAAACAGGATGTAGTCGGCCAACCGCCTGATTTCCTCGAGAATGTGCGTCGCGAGTACGAGCGTCCGGTCTCCGGGCTCCATGTAGCGCCCGAGCTCCTCCAGCATCGTTTTCCAGGCGAACGGGTCCAGCCCGGAAGACGGCTCGTCGAGCAGCAGCAGCTCCGGATCGTGCGCCATTGCGATGGAGAGCTCGGCTTTGCGCCTCATGCCTTTGGACATCTTGGACAGCCTGATGCCCCCGTCTACGTCGAAATGGCGAAGCAGCTTTCGATAGCGTTCCCAATCCCAGCCCGGATACCAGCGAGAGGCAAACTTGGCTTTCCGGTCGGCAGTCAGATCATTCTCGTGGGCATGCGGATTTTCCGCCAGAAAACCGATGCGGCTTTTGTAGCCGTCGTCCTGCTTCCCGTCCAGCCTCGTGCCGAGCAGCAGCGCCTCGCCCGATCGAACGGGCTCCAGCCCCAGCAGAGCCCGGAACAGCGTGCTCTTGCCCGAACCGTTCGGCCCGACGATTGCCGTAACCATTCCTTTGGGAATATCGCAATCGATCGGTCCGAGCGAAAACCGTTCATGCTGCAGCTTTACTCTGCGAAAGGAAATCGCGGCTTCCATATTCGCAACCGTCACAAGGCATCCCCTCCTCTTTCGGTCGATTTCCTGTCAAGAGCTTGCCGGAACGCCGTCTCGATCTCCTCGGGCGAGCATTGGAGCTGAAACCCGATTTCGATCGCCTTCCCCAATTCTTCGGTCAGCCGCTCCAGGCGATGTTCGTCCCGCGCCACCGGCTCCACTCCCGCAACGAACGTTCCCGTGCCCTGCCTTGTGCGAATCAGACCTTCGTTCTCCAAGTCCTGATACACTCTTCGCACCGTGATCGCGCTGCATTTCAGCGAAACCGCCAGCTCGCGAATCGAGGGAAGCAGCGTTCCCTCCTTTAACTGTCCGCCAAGGATGAGTCCGCGAAGCTGGACCTCGATCTGATGGTAGAGCGGTTCGGGACGCTGTTCATCTATTCGTATCGGAAGCCACACAGACTCACCCCCGGTTTCGATTTTCGCCGCTTAGAGCGGCAGCGACCTTGAACGGATTCGTTCGACCGTCAGCCTCTGGCCGATCGCGACCGCCGCGGCCGCAACGCAGGCCAGCCCCAGCAGAAGCGCCCAGCCTTGCCCGGCCTTGACCAGGTCCAGCACCATTTGGAAAATTCCGATGCCTTGCCAGGTCAGCACCGTGGTAATTATGGCCATGAGCGGCATCACTCCCAGAAACATTAAACAGTACTGCTTTCCGGTGAATCCCAGCTCGAACCAGATGAACATGGCAATAATCGCAATCGCGTAGCATAGCCAGATTAAGCCGTTCTCGATCCACTGGGCCGGGGTCGCGTACTCTCTAAGCTGCGGCGCCATCCAGTATTGCAAGAGAAGATAGATCCCGCCGACGATCGGCAGCAGGCTCGCGCTCTGCAGCATTCTGGCCCATACGATCGCGGAGACCGGTATCGGCATCGTGCGCCATTGCGCCAGCCGCTTGGAATAGGAGTCGTCCCGCCACATGCCCCAGGCCGACTTGTTCATCACCATTCCGAACATCGGGTACATCGTCAAGTTAAACCAGTCCAGAATACCGTGCAGGGCTCTGGGAACCGTATCGTCCCCGCCCAATATTCCGTCTATCGTAGTGCTGTTGACGGCACCTATATACACTGCAAATAACAAGGTAAAAAGCATGCCGAACCGTTCGCGTCTCCATAAATAAGCTGTTACGTAAGCGACGGCTTGCCGCTGGTTCATCGGGAATCCCCTCCCGCACAGTGTTTATGTGTGTATATCCTTATACACACTATACAGGGTAAATCCGCGGTCGTCAACCCGAGGAAGGAATCTTTGCCCCCGGCAGCGAATGAATGTAGAGAATCCACCAGGGCGTGTATGCAGACACGCCCTAGCTTGGTCTCCGCATCGAAGCCTTAGGGCGTGTATGCATACTCCGAGGATAGCAGATGTTGCCGAATTTTCGTTCCATGCCAGGAACTTTTGTGAAGGCGTACCGGGGGTACGTCAAGCAAAAGTGACGCAGCAGGGGGCGAAAAGGCGGTGATAGATGCCCCTGAGCGGGTTTGCATACACGCCCTAGCGAAAGCGAGCTGGTTCCGTGACGACGAGAAGTGTGCGACTTGCCCTCCTTAGCGCGGTATTGATCGCGATTATGCTTCTTCCGCAAGCGTGGCCGGCCTCCTCCGCGACAGCTCCCTTAAAGCCCGGCCTCCCGATTCGCAGTGCGCAGGAAGTCGCCGTTCAATGGAAGAAGCTGATGAATCCTTCGGGAAATGCGGAGAACCCGTATTTAACTTCCCCTTCCGTCAGTCCGCCGTATGCTCCGGGCTCCTTGCAGCCGCGTTACATTCGGGACGGCGTCGATGCCGTCAACTTCTACCGCTTCGTCAGCGGACTTCCTTACGATCTGACCGCAACGACCGACCTGAATGCCCAGGCCCAATACGGCGCCGTGCTGCTTGCCGCGGAAGACGACTTCAGCCATGAGCCCGCCAAGCCCTGGGACATGCCGCAAGCGTTCTATAAGAGAGGGCTGGAATCCGCCTCTTCGTCCAACCTCTACGCCTATTACGGCGGCGAGGATCATATTGCGGCCCTGTCGATCGACGCATACATGGAAGACTCCGACACGAGCAACCTGGCCGAAGTCGGGCACCGGAGATGGATTCTGAACCCTCCGCTGAAGCGGATCGGACTCGGACAAGCCGCAAGCGAAGAGGGCTGGATCTACTCCGTCATGCAGGTGGTGGACGAGAGCCGCGCGAAGGTCCCGGACTTCAACTACGTCGCTTATCCCGCGAACGGGGCGTTCCCGCTGGAAATCTTCGGCCCGGACTATGCCTGGTCGGTCAGTCTTAACGAAGAGAAGTTCCAGGCCCCCGAGGGGAAAAAGGTAACGGTAACCGTCGTGCGGCAGCGCGATCGGAAAACGTGGACGTTAAACTCGAAATACGGCAAGGTGGCCGAAAAAGGAAACTACTTTACGGTGGAACCGAGCGGATACGGATCGGGAGCCGCGATTATTTTCCGCCCCGGCGGCATCCTGAAATACGAGGACGGGGACCGCTATCAGGTGACGATCCAGGGACTACGCTCGCAGACGGGAACGGCGCGGACCCTCTCCTATGCCGTCGATTTCGTCCGGGCGATCAAATAAGGTATAATCGATTGCAATAGTCCAACGCAATACGAGAGGAACGGTTGATTACGAATATGAGAAAAGAAAACAAAGCCGAGCGCCGGAACGCGTCAGCCTCTTCGCCCCGCCATTCGGCGCCGGCCAGACGGCTGCAGGTCACGGAGCCGGGCGAATTATTGGAGTTTCTGCTCGCCAAGCTGGCGCCCCAAGGGCGCAACAGCGTCAAATCCATGCTCGCCCGCGGGCAAATCTCGGTCGACGACCGGGTCGAGAAGCAATACAATCATCCGCTTCATCCCGGGCAGTCGGTGACCGTGAGCAAGACCCGCGCTTCGTCCGCGGCTCCTCTGGTCGGCTTGCGCATTCTGTACGAAGACGACGCGATTATCGTCGTGCACAAGGATGCCGGGCTGCTGTCGATCGCGACCGCGCAGGAAACGGAGCTTACCGCATACCGTCAATTAAACGCTCACGTCCGGCAGGCCGATCCCAAAGCCCGTATTTTCGTGCTTCATCGGCTCGACCGGGAGACGTCAGGCGTCATGATGTTCGCCAAGACCGAGCAGGTTCAGCAGAACATGCAGGACAACTGGAAGGACGTCGTGACGGAGCGGACTTACGTGGCGCTTGTCGAAGGAATGGTGAAGAAAACGAACGGAACGATCTCGTCCTGGCTGAAGGAAACATCCACTCTGAAAATGTACTCCAGTCCCGTCGCGAACGACGGGCAGCACGCGATCACCCATTACAAGGTACTGCGGGCGAACCGGAATTATTCGCTGGTGGAGATCGAACTGGAGACCGGACGCAAAAACCAGATTCGCGTCCATATGCAGGACATCGGACATCCGGTCGCCGGCGACAAGAAGTACGGCGCGAAGACGAAGCCGTTCTCCCGCCTCGGCCTTCATGCCCGGGTGCTCGCCTTCGAGCATCCGACGACCGGCAAGCCGATGCGCTTCGAGACGGATATTCCGAAGCCGTTCCTGAGCCAATTCAAGGAAGAATCGCGTTAGTCAAACAGCTCCTCCAAAATAAGGTATAATTTATTTAATCCTATCAATCATTGGAGGCAGCGAAAAAATGAGCGAGAAAAAAGAAAAAACCGACCGCGATCTTGTCAAAGAACATCCCGAAAGTTATTCTTTTGAAACCGAACTCCCGTTCCCGCCGATGGCGGAGGCCCCCCTCATCGAAGAACGATACGAGATTATTGACGGGATCCGGTACGATTTCTCGCCTTCCCCGACGCTGAAGCATCAGCTTCTCGTCACTCAGCTTTGGTATGAACTGCATGAAACTTGCCATGCGACAGGGACGGTTGTCGTCGCTCCGATGGACGTGCATCTCGACGAAAACAACATCGTTCAGCCGGACCTGATTTACGTGACAAACGAAAACGCCTCGATTCTCAAAACGAGAATCGAGGGAGTTCCCGACCTGTTGATTGAAATTTTATCCCCCAGCACGGGAGAGCATGACAAGGTTCGGAAGAAAGCTCTCTACGAGCGCTTCGGAGTGCCCGAATACTGGATCGTCGATATCCACCACCGGACGATCGATCAATTCGTGCTCCGCGACGGAGCTTACGCTCTGGAGCGCACGTACGGCTCCGCGGGCGCGATCCTGTCGGAGAGATTTCCTTGCGTTGCCGTTCAGCCGGGCAAGCTCTTCTCCGCCTTGGACAAGTTCGAGTAGGGAAAACGCGGAATTATCGATCGTAAACCTTCACATTTGCAGACAGTGCCTCGTTATCCGCTTCTGACCATTCGAACACTGCCCACTCTCCGTTCTCGTACCTCAACCGGTAGCTGGTCGTCTGTTCTCCCGCCTCCGTCTCGGGTCTGAAATCGAACGCGCCGTAATAATACGCTTCCTCGTATTCAATGCGGGCCCGAACGGATACCGAGTAATCCGACGCGCCCAATTGTTCGAGACGCAAGCTGTCGCGGTCGAAGGTCGCCTTCCGCAATTGCCCGATATAATGCTCGTCCCCGGCGACCATATCGGCAAAATGACCGGCGAGATCCGCTTTGCGGCCCGGATGGACGCGGCGCAGCCGCTCCGCGTCGCGTTCCCGGAAAGCTTCGTACCAGCTCGAGACGAAAGCGTGCGCGGCGTCGACGATCTGCTCCTTCGTCTCGTCCGTCAGGGCGGTGAGTTCGAACTCCACCCGCTTCCCGTCGATCGGGCGTTCCTCGCTCTTCGTCGTGCCCCATGGATAATCGGCTTCCACGCTGATCGTATTCGAGCCGTCCGCCGTAATCGGTCCGATCCTCTGCCCGTCCCCTACGGCCAGTCCGATGTCCTCTCCGTTAATGAAGATGCGGGCAAAGCCGTTGTTCGAGAATACGTCGACGTATTCTCCCCGGAGCGGAACCTCAACCGGTTCCACGGCGCTCCCGATCGGGAAGAGCTTGGCCTGCACCTCATTTTCCAGCGTCGTATATTTGCCCTCATACATCGCCTTGATCGCGTATTTGCCCGGCAGCAGCGGTCCCAGCTGCAGCGTCGATCCGTCCACTCCCGCGATTCCGGCCTCTTCGCCGTCCAGCAGGATCCGGGCGCCGCCGAAATTCGTGGTCACCGGAACCTTGTAGGTACGAAGCTCCAGCTCGTAGTCGTCATAGATGAGCCAGCGCTTCTTCTCCTTCTTGTGCGCATAGACGAACGCGGACTCTCCGTCGGCGGCGAAGGACTGCTCCGAATCCTCCTCTAACCGCGCGATTTCCGTCTTCAGCCTGGAGAGCACGGCTTGCTTCGCGTCCGCGTCCTCCCCCAGATGGTCGACGATCGCCTCCGCAGTCGTACGGTCCACGGCTCCCTCGGGCGCGGAGAGCAGCTTTAATAGCTTGTCCGGCTGCTTCTTGTCGATCGAGCTCTCGAAGCGTTCGATAAGCCGCTGTCCGTCCGCCAGGTAACCGCCCAGGAAATACAATCCGGCAGCCGCAATTACCGCGAACGCCGCCGCTCCTAACCTGATTTTATTCTTGGATGTCATTCGCTCACCCGATCTCCGTCATTCTGAGAACCTTGCCGTCGCCTGTGCAGAGGTACAGCTCTCCCTCCGCGTCCAGGCCGAACGAGGTAATGTTTTCTTCGGACCGCAGCAGCGTCCGGTGCTCGGCCGTGCCGTCCTCCCGCTCCCGCAGCGCCCATATGGTGCCCATGCCGTAATCCGCGTAGACATACCAGCCCGTCAAATCCGACAGCTCGTTTCCTCTGTAGACGTAGCCCCCCGTCACCGATATGCCGTCATCGCGGCCATACACGAACAACGGATCGATCAGATCCTCCTGCTGGCAGCCGTTCTTCGGATTAAAGCATTCCGTCCCTTCCATCAGGCGCCAGCCGTAATTGCCGCCGCGCTCGATCAGGTTGATCTCCTCGAAGCGGTTCTGCCCTACGTCCGCCGCCCACAGCCTGCCGGTCTCCTCGTCGAAGCTGAAGCGCCAAGGGTTTCGCAGGCCGTAAGCGTAGATTTCGGGACGCCCGCCCTCCAGGAACGGATTGTCCGGCGGAATCGCATACTTCCTTCCCTCGGCCTCGTTCCTGACGTCAATTCGCAATATTTTGCCAAGCAGACTATCGAGATTCTGGCTGCGATTTTGCGGATCGCCGCCATTGCCGCCGTCGCCGGCCGCGATGTACAGATAGCCGTCCGGCCCGAAGGCAAGCTGCCCTCCGTTATGATTGGAGTAAGGCTGCTCGAACGTGAGCAGCACCTGCTCGCTGTCCGGGTCCAGTCTTCCCGGCTCGTCCGAATCGGCGGTGTAACGCGCGATAACCGTATGCGACTCCGTCGTATAATTCACGTAGGCATCGTCCGGGCGCTGCGGATCGAAAGCCAGGCCGAGCAGGCCCTGTTCCCCGCCTTTGTCGTACACGCGTTCCCGAATATCCAGCACAACCTCGGCCTCGCGATCCGGGCTGCTCAAGCTTTTGCTTACGATTCGCCCCGGCTGCTCCACAATGTAGACGGCTTCCGGATCGCCCTCGCGGCGCTCCAGCCCCACGGGCTTGTCGAACGTCTCGTCCCCGAAGGCCGGCTCCAGCGTCACGGCGCCGCCTCTCGCGGATTCCGTCGGAGCGGGCGTTCCGGTCCCGGACCGCTCTCCCGCTCCCCAGCAAGCGGTCAAGACCAGGAGGGCGATCAGACCTGCCAGCGAGCTTCCGACAACCTTCATCCTTAAGCCTCCCCCCTTTTACGAAGCTGCTCAAAAGTCCGATTTTAATAAAACTTCTCCCCCGGACTGCCGATCTCCTTTACTTGGTCAGAGAAGCAGGCAGAGCTACGGCGTAAATCTGGTCCTCGGCCTGAATAATCGCCATCCCGCTCTCCTCCTGTGCGACTCCAAACCGCTTCGCTCCCGTAATCACCTTGCCCGCCACTTTGCCGGTAGACGCATTGGCCAGATAGACCTGCCCGTCCGTCAGCCCGATAACGGCGGCTTGATCGAGCAAATCCAACTGAGCGATCGTGCCCACAGCCCCGTTAAAGACAATGAACCCGTTTCCTCCGATCTTAACTCCGATCAGCTTCTGGTTAACCTCGAAATAGAGCCGGGTCGCATATGGCCCTGCCAGCCATTGGCCGTGATTGTCGTAGACTCTCGGCGTCTGCTTATCGGGATCGCGATCGAGCGAAAATACGGTCACCCTGCTGTTCCCCGCACTGGGCTGCTGTTCGATGTAGATCGATTTGCCGTCGATGACGACTGCGGTCGCGTAGTTCGCGAACACATCCATTTCCGGAATATAAGAGAGCGTCTCGGCGATTTTGCCCGTCTTGACGTTCACCTTGTCGATGACCGCCGCATATCCGTTATCGAGCACGGGCCATTCGTTGCGCAAATACAGGTGGCCGTCCTGCTCGTCAAGCACGTCGGAATGAATGCCGGGCAGCTCCCACAGACGTTTTCCCGAGGCGGCGTCGTACCCGTAATAAGGCGTGGTCGTAATCGCCCCGCTCTCCATTCCCGATACGACGACGATTCCGTTGTAGGTACCCCGGTACTGAGGGGAGCCTATTTCCTGCGATTTGGTTTTCCACTTCCTCTTCCCCGTGGAAACGTCGTAAGCGGCCAGACTGCCGGTCTCGGTCACATACAGCGTTTTTCCTTCCTGTGCAAGAGAATAGAAGGCGTCCTCGGAGGCGTCGGCGATTTTCGTTTTCCAGCCGGCCGCGCCCGTCTTGGCGTTCAGCTTGACCAGGTAACCTTGCGAATTAACAAAATAAAGCGAGCCCCCGCCGACCAGCAGCGGACTGGAACGCCGGGCGTTATACGTCCATTTCTGCTTTCCGGTCTTCGCATCCGCGGAGATCAGCTTGTTCTTGTAGGAATAGAACAGCCTGCCGTCCGCCGTCGAGATTTCGGACGCGCCTCCCCCTGCCGGATCGGCCTGAAGCTGCCACTTGGGCTTAAGCACCGGCGTCTTGTCCGGAGTCCTGATTCCATATTCGCGCGTGTAGGAAGTTTTCCCGGCGGCGCCCGCCTGATCGGCGGCCGCGGGCCAGGCCGATAGAAGCAAGGCCAGCGACAGAGCCGCTCCCGTCGTTCTTTTCATCAGTTTCACGTTTTCCCCTCCATCATCCGTGCTGTTGGCATCATCCTACCCTTTAGACGTAGATAGATGGATAAAGTTTCATTTTACGGCCCGTCATGCCCTTCTCTTCGCTCTCCTGAAACGCAAACAACCGCGCCCTCCCGAGGAGACACGCGGCGTTTCGGCTCTTCTTTTCACGCGATAGCGGCTTGACGGTTGCCGTTCAAGATTGCGCTTCCACTTTTCTCAACCGTTCGCCCAGCTCCCAGCTGCTGAAATGATCCTCCCAGATGATGTGATACAGATTGTCGTGGATTTCCACGATAACCCCCTGCGTGCCGTCCTGTACGTAGACGACGCGATCCCCGATCTTCATTCGCTTCCCACCTTGTCATCCGAGTCGAAAAACGATGCCGTGTCCGCCCTTCGGATACACCCACTTGATGTTCTGGTGGGGACAGCCGATGCGGCAGCTCCCGCACTCGTGGCAGCCCTCGTAGCCGACATGCATGCGCACCTCTTCCCATTTGTAGACTTCGGCGGGGCAAAAAATCGTGCAAATTTTATCCGGGCAGCTCGTCAGGCACACTTCCGCGTCCATAACGTGCAGGTGGGACTGCGTATCGGCGTTAAATCGGATCAAGTATTGCTTTTCTTCGATCGTCGAGCCCTTGGCCGGCTGCGCTTCGCTCATTACTTCATCACCCTCCACGCCCGATACAGGTCGCGGGCCATTTTGATCTTCTCCTTGGCCGGGCCGATATCCCGCCATATTTTCTTCTGCTTCTCCCGCTTGGGCACGCCGTCGACGGTCAGCATCTGGCTTGCCGCCCGGTTCATCATCGGGATATATTGCTCGAAGTATTGCGGGAACTTGTCGAAGTGGTGAGTGGCGTCCTTGTATTTCTTCAGATCCTGCCCGACGAAGCTGCCCATCAGCTTCTTCCGATAGTCGTCCAGGGAAGCCTCGGAGAAATCGCCGCGCTCCCTGGCGGCCACGATCGTCTCCGCCGCGAGCCTGCCCGACGTCATCGCCATGTTGGAGCCTTCGCGATGAATTGCGTTCACGAGCTGCGCCGCGTCGCCCGCGACGAGGACGCCCGCCCCCACGACCTTGGGCATTGAACGGTAGCCGCCCTCGGGTATGAGATGCGCCAAATATTCCTGTGCCTCGGCTCCCTGAATATAAGGACGGATCATCGGATGCGTCTTCACGTATTCCATCAGCTCGTAAGGCTTTATCTTATGCTTGATAAGGCCGGAGAGCAGCGTGCCGACGCCGATGCTGAGCGTATCCTTGTTCGTGTACAGGAAACCCGTGCCGAGAATGCCCTTCGTCGCGTCTCCGAACAGCTCGATCGTGCAGCCCTGCCCTTCCTCGAGGCTGAAACGATCCTCGATAATCTTCTTGTCGAGCTTCACGATTTCCATCGTCGCCAGCGCCACTTCGTCCGGTCGGAATTCCTTATGGAAACCGAGCTGCTTCGCGAGCAGGGAGTTGACGCCGTCGGCCAGCACAACGACATCGGCGCGCAGCTCCCCGTCCGGACGGTCCGTGCGTACGCCGACCACCCGGCCATCCTCCGCGATGCACTCCAGCACGACCGTCTCGTTCAGCAGCAGAGCGCCTTGCTCTACCGCTTTGGAGGCGAACCACTGGTCGAACTTCGCGCGCAGCACGGTGAAGTTGTTGTACGGCTCCTCCGCCCACTCCATCCCCTTGTACGAGAAGGTCACCGCCGACGACTTATCCATCATCATAAACCGCTGCTCGACGATCGGCCGTTCGATCGGCGCTTCCTTATGGAAGCCGGGGACGACCTCCTCCATCATTTTGCGGTACAGCACGCCGCCCATCACGTTCTTGGAGCCGGGGTATTCCCCTCGTTCGATCAAGACTACGTTAACGCCCGCTTTCGCCAGCTCGTATGCGCAGGCGGTTCCGGCGGGACCCGCTCCCACGACGATCGCGTCAAACTTTTCCGGCATCGGCCTCTTCCTTTCTTTCCAACGCGGATTTGAAAGCCTCGGTCAGCATCGGCACGATCGTCAGCGCGTCTCCGACGATGCCGTAATGGCAGGCTTGAAATATGGGAGCCGCGGGGTCCTTGTTGATCGCGATAATGAGGCCCGAATTCTGCATGCCCACCAGATGCTGGATAGCGCCCGATATGCCGATCGCGAAATAGATTTTCGGCGTCACCGTCACGCCCGTCTGACCCACCTGGCGATGATGATCGACCCATCCGGCCTCCACGACATCCCGGCTCGCCCCGACGGCCGCGCCCAACGTGTCCGCCAACTGCTGTACGACCTTAAAGCCCGCGGGACTTCCCAGCCCCTTGCCCCCCGCGACGATAACGTCGGCTTCGTCGATGCGGACGTGACGAGTCGTCGATCGAACGATTTCGAGCACCTTCGTGCGGATGTCCTCCTCCTTCAGCGGGATGCATTCCTCGACGACGGCTCCGGATGCTCCCGGTCTGCGAGGCAGCGCTTTCATAACTTTGGGGCGAACGGTGGCCATCTGCGGACGGTACTTCTTGCACAGAATCGTCGCCATAATGTTGCCGCCGAACGCGGGCCGGCTGGCAAGCAGCAGCCCCGTATCCTCTTCCACGTCAAGCTGCGTCGTATCCGCGGTCAGTCCCGTCGGCAAGTCGGTCGCTACGGCGCTGGCCAGATCCTTCCCCGTCGAAGTTGCCCCGTACAGCAAAATTTCCGGCTTATGCTTCTCCACGCACGCCAGCATCGCCCGCATATACGTCTCCGTCCGGTAGAAACGATAGATCGGAGAATCGTATACGTAGACTTTGTCGGCCCCGTATTCGAACGCCGTCTCCGCCAGCGCTCCGATATTTTCCCCGATCAGCACCCCGGCCAGCTCCGTCTTCCTCTTGTCCGCCAGCTGCCTGCCCGCTCCGAGCAGCTCCAGCGATACCGGAGCGATCGCTCCGTCCTTCTCCTCGATAAATACCCATACGCCGCGATAATCCTCGAAATTCAAGAAGCTCCACCTCCCGATGCGGCAGCGAACAGCTCTTGACGCGCCATCAAGATATCCAGCAGTCGAGCGACTTGCTCCTCCTGAGCGCCTTCCAGCATCGTGCCTCCCTGCGGCTTCGGCGGCGCCCAGACAGAGCTGACGATCGTCGGAGAGCCCTTCAGTCCAAGCTGCGTCTTGTCGATGTCCGGCAAGTCGGCGACCGCCCAAATATGAGGCTGATATCGCGCGGCCCGCAGCATGTTCGGCAGCGAGGAATACGGTACTTCGTTGATCTCCTTCTCCACCGAGAGCAGACACGGCAGCGTGGAACGGACTACCTCGTAGCCGTCCTCCAGCTTGCGGTGGACAATCGCATGGCGCTGCTCCGCATCGACCTCGACAACCTTGTTGACGGACGTGAGCGGCGGCATGTCGAGCCTTCGCGCGATGCCGGGGCCGACCTGGCCGGTGTCCCCGTCTATCGTCATTTTGCCGCAGATGATCAGATCGATCGGGCGCGTCTGCGCGATCTTCTCCAGCGCCTTCGTCAGCGCGTAGCTGGTCGCCAGCGTATCCGCGCCCGCGAACGCCCTGTCGGTAATCATGTAGCCTTCGTCCGCGCCGATCTCGATGCACTTGCGGATTGCCTTCACCGCAGGCGGCGGCCCCATCGTCAGCACGGAGACGACGCCTCCGTATCGCGCTCGCAGTCTCACCGCCTCCTCCACCGCATGGGCGTCGTACGGATTCAGGATCGCGGGCGCGCTGGAGCGATCCATCGTGTTCGTCTTCGGGTTCATCTTGATGATCTTCGTGTCCGGCACCTGCTTGATGCAGGCGACGATATGCAGCATGAGGCTCACCCTTTCCGCTCGGTCCGGTCGGTTCCCGGTTTAAACCTTTCCACCTTATTTATATTAGCCGGGACCCGAGATCATGCCTGGGATTGTCCTGCTCTTCCTGACGCAGCTGCAGCTTCCCTTGAATATAACCATTCCATGCAGTTGGGAGACCGTTACGCGGGCAAATTCGAGGAGGCGACCGCCTTTAACGGTCCGGGAGGCCGTTACGCGAGCAAATTCGAGGGGGCGACCGCCTTTAACGGTCCGGGAGGCCGTTACGCGAGCAAATTCAAGGGGATGACCGCCTTTAACGGTCCGGGAGGCCGTTACGCGAGCAAATTCGAGGAGGCGACCGCCTTTAACGGTCCGGGAGGCCGTTACGCGAGCAAATTCGAGGAGGCGACCGCCTTTAACGGTCCGGGAGGCCGTTACGCGGGCAAATTCGAGGGGGCGACCGCCTTTAACGGTCCAGGAGGCCGTTACGCGAGCAAATTCAAGGAGGCGACCGCCTTTAACGGTCCGGGAGGCCGTTACACGGGCGAATCGAGCGAATGTACATCAATTGAGCAGTTTTGAAAAGAAAGAGCTGCCGAGGCAGCTCTCCATACAAATTATGGTATAATTCAATTACAACAGTATAGGCTTGCAAGGGCGGTCGGCTAATCTCCCGGAAGGGAGGTGATGCCCATGACAGTATTCGAAGGACTTATACTTATGCTAACGTTCGGTTCGCTGATCGTTGCGATACTGTCCTTTAAACGGAAATAGACCACCCTCGCGAAGGAACCGGTCTATTTCCAACCATTTTCCAAAGCCTACCGCCCTTAAAAGCGGCTGTTGTAAGGAGTCGTGTTAGCAGCACGGCTCCTTCTCTTATCTATATTCTATATTGTAACCTAATACCATGCAATTAAAAAATCAAGATCAAGCCCGTTTCCCGCTGCTCCCCATACAAATTATGGTATAATGCAATCACAACAGTATAGGCTTGCAAGGGCGGTCGGCTAGTCTCCCGGAGGGGAGGTGATGCCTGTGACAGTATTCGAAGGACTTATACTTATGCTAACGTTCGGTTCACTGATCGTTGCGATACTGTCCTTTAAACGGAAATAGACCGCCCTCGCCAAGGACGCGGTCTATTTCTGACGCATTTCCTATAAGCCTACCGCCCTTAAAAGCGGCTGTTGTGGGGGGAGTCGTGTTAGAGCACGGCTCCTTCTCTTATTTATATTCTATAACGTAACCTAATACCATGCAATAAAAAATACATGAAGAAATAACCGACTACTTGATTTCAACTAAAAATGGAGTCGTATTTATGACGTACGACCGTACCCCTACGGAAAATGCCGAAGAAGCTTGAACCACAATTCCATACTTCCCCTTCGCCAAATGAATATCATTGATTTCTTTGGAATAGGCCTCTCCCTTCGTCATCGTCTTTTCCACAACATTGAATTCGATCATCCTCGCTATTTCTCCGCTCTCTTCGTTCCAAACTACGATTACAAATGCCGGTTGTTGATCAAATCGTATTTCTTTCTCGCCCGTATATTCAAAAGAGGAATTAATCAAGATCCCTTCATCTTCTTGAAACTCCCCTTTATTCACTTCCAGTATTAATCGAAAATTATCGGTTTCCTCCGTTTTCTGAATGGGAACCAGCGAACGTTCGCTGCTGCATCCGAGCAATACCAGACAATAAACCGCCAGAATAGCGAATCCCTTCATTGTCTACCACCCCAACTTAACATAATAAAAACCCTATAAATATCATACATGGAATTCTAGTAAAAAGAATTATAGCTTTCAGATATTCCACTGAACAAGAAAATTATGTATAATTTAGTCACAAACTGCTGAGAGGAGCGTAGTTGGTTGGTGGCCATTATCTACGTGACAATCTACACTCTAGAAGCGTTCTGTACTATATCCGCTAGCTACATGCTTTTCCGGTTTCCGTTCAGAGAGTTCATTTGGAAGAAGCTTATTTTGAGCGTTCTACTGGCAGTCTTTTCTTATTCGTTAAGAGATATAACGGTCATTAACAAATTTACGATTATTGTTCCCATGGCTTATCTCTTCTCCTATACCCTGTTCATTCGCTACATCAGTAAAATTCGAATCTTATGGGCATCCGTGATGATGACTACAGGTTATGCTCTTGTCGGTGCCACACAAATGATCGTGTTAATTGTATTTGATGTTATTGGCATCACGATGGCAGAGGTCCAAACGAACCTATCCTACTTAGTGTTGGCTCAAATCCTTTCGTCTGCTTTCGTATTTCTATTCTCTTTCCTCTACTACTATCGTGGAGCCGGATTTACCTATGAGTTTCCGCGTTGGCGCTGGAAGCATCTATGGCTTGTTTTCTTGGAACTCATACTACTTGCCGTCTTGTTTCGGTTTATTATTCTAAACGACTTAAGCCAAATACTTGCCAATATTGTCATGCTTGTTGCTCTCCTAATGTTAAGCAGAAAAATGGAAAGGGATGAGCTACGAAATGAACTGGAGCCATAAACTTGCGGACAATCTGGCCGTTCGGATCCATTCCGCCAATCCTAATCATTCGGTCAGTCTTCCTGTCCAAAGATATGCGATTGAAACGATCATTCTCAATACGATTATTATCGCATTTTCATTAGTCGCAGGAAGTTTTATCACCCAAGCATCACAAGTCCTCCTCACGATTATTTCCTTTCTTCTTTTGCGCTTCATTACCGGAGGGTACCATTTTTCATCGCCGACATTATGTATTGCAACGACGGTCATCGTATATAACGCGATTCCGATACTTGCCCAATTCGTTCATTCTCCGTATGTCACATTTGCAATTACCCTGGGGAGTTTGCTGCTTTGCATCACGTTTGCTCCACAAGGAAAACGTGCAATCGTAAAGCAGCACCAAATAATAAAGCTTGCAGGCGGGGCGATCATAGCCGTCAATTTTCTCGTTATGTCTCCCGTTCTCGCTATAGCATTTTTCCTGCAAGCCTTAACACTCATCCATTTTAGGAAAGGAGGTAATAGTATATGAAGAAACTGAGAATCTCAACATTATTCATTCTTTCTACTATTCTTGGGATCGTTGCTTTTGTACAATCTTCATTTGCCTGCCAGCAAGGGTTGTACGACCCCGAAATGCCGGAAGAACTGCAGTAGGAGGAGCTTATGGAGTGGATCAAGGAGCTCCCAGTAAGTCGAGACCCTAAAGGTGCAACTGGCATCGTGTCGTTGCCAATGGACTCCATTCTATACATCCACTTCTACGAAGCAACGATCCAAGTCCACACCGCAACTGAAATGTTTTACTTCACGTTAGGGAGCAATCTGAGCGTGCTCGTCGATAATCTGAACAACTCGGGGTACCGGTTCGAGAAGACGGACCGCTCCCAGGTCGCGGATTATCGGCGATTAAGCCGCATCGAGAAAACGGAGTATTACCAATACAGAGGCTACTTCGAGGATACTCATAAATTCGTGATTTTCTCGGAGAGCAATTACAAGAAGGCTTTAAAATTGCTAAAGGATCGCTCGGATTAGAGCGATCCTTTCCTTTTACCCGAATATCGCCTGAATGACCGGCTTCGTGTGTCCGCCCGGATACATCAGGTAGAGCAGCACATAGACCGTAACGCCCGTAATCACAGTAGCGAACCAAATGACCGAGGTTACCCGCCCGACTTTGCGGTGCTTGGCGAACCTCTTGCGAAAAGCCAGCGTCAGCGTCGTAATTCCGAATCCGGCGGCAACGGTCGCAAGCACGATGTGGAACAACAGGAAGACCAAGTAGACCGTCTTCAAGTCGTCGGGACCGTTAAACGTCGTATTGCCGATGAAGATGGTGCGCGAGACATAGATGATGAAGAACAAGGACGCCGCGATCGCCGCCGCGATCATGACCTTCTCATGCGCGTCGCGCTTCTTCAGAATAATGAGCCGCCAGCCGATGGCGACCAGAATTCCGCTGATTAAAATAAAGCTCGTGCTGACGAGCGGAAAAATCTCATACCACGACATACGCATCCACCTGTTCTATCGTCGGTTGTTCCAAGCTTCTTCCTTCATTGTACCTGTCCGGGAGGCTCAGTTCAAACGTTTGTGAGGAACGTCACACATTGTTAATATGTTCATTCCGGCACCGGATCGAGCACGTTGTCGTTGTCGAGCGAACGGTCCCTGCGATACCACTGCATGAACACCGTATACAGCGCCGCCACGTTAATCCCTTCCTGCAGCAGCTTCATGACGATGCCTCCAAGCTGTTGGTCGTCCGTCGCGCTTAACAGATTAAAGAATTTCGGTCCTTCGAACTGACGCAGCAGCTCCGCCGGGTCGCCGGCCACGCAATAGCCCATCGCATTGGCCCAGATCTGGGGATCGTTGTAGACGCCGAATAGCGGCTTTCCTGCGAAAATAATCATGACGCAGGCCGGAGTAAGCAGCAGACCGCTCATGAAAATGTAGCCCAGCGTCAGCATATGGGACATGCGCCGCCACTCCGGAATCGGACAGTAGACGTGCCACCACATGGCCATCGAGCTGAGGAACAGCAAACCGTAATAGATCCGATGAATCGTAAAATGAGTCATGATCCAATCGTGATTGTCCGGGATATGATACATAGAGAATAGCAAAATGAAGGCCAGCATATCAAAAATAGGATTCATCAGAAAACGAAATACCCCGTTCCGCCAGAAACGTCCCCCGAACGCGGCGCGCCAAAACCATGCCGGTATGCCGTAAATAAGCATGGGCGGAACCAGCATGTAGGCGAGCGCCATATTGGTCATGTGGAAAGTGAACATCAGGTGGCCCAACAAGCTCAATGGCCCGCCTTGCGTCAAGTACAGCAGCGCGATCGCCAGGATGAACGAAATCTGGCGCATAGCGGAAACGGGGGCGCTCCCGGAGAAGTGATGCCTCCAAGGACCCACCGTGAACGTGTACAAAACGACAATCACCATCATCAAGATCATAAACGCCGGACTCCACAAATCGCTGAACGAGAAATATTCCAATCCCATCATTGCTGCCGACCTCCTTTCGAATGCGATTGCCGGACCCATGAAAAAAGAGAGGACGGATTGCGGCCCGCCTCTCTGAAATTCAATTCCGTCCGGATATTACCACCATACCCAGAACAGCGCCATAATCACCATCGCGAATACGACGACGACTCCGGAAATGATTCCGATAATCGGGAACAAATGTCCGCGATCCTTCATGTGCATCCAGTAAGCCATCTGAATGATGACCTGAACGACCGCCATGGCCACCAGAATGATGTACGTGAACGTTTCGTTAATCTCGCCTGCCGATACCGCGGCGAACGCGATAATCGTCAGAGCGAGCGAGAGAATGAAGCCGACAACGTGTTTCTGCGGTCCTTCGACCTTGTGGCGCTTGGGAAGCTCACCGGATGCCGACTCGTTAGGATTGCTCGACAAGTTAACCAGCCACCTTTCCCATCAAATAAACAACGGTGAAGATGAAAACCCAGACAACGTCGATAAAGTGCCAGTACATCGCGGAGATGTACACTTTGGGCGCGGTAACTACCGTAAGCCCTTTTTTCAAAACCTGACCGATGACAAGCGAAATCCAGAATACCCCGAAAGCGACGTGGGCGCCGTGGAAACCGACGAGCGTGTAGAACGAGGAGCTGAACGCGCTTGTCGTAAAGCCGTGGCCTTCGTGAACGTATTCCACGAACTCGTAAATTTCGAGGCCGAGGAACGACAGTCCGAAAAGAACCGTAATGATCAGCCAGACGACCATCGACTTCCGGTTATGTTGATGCATCGCCTGCACGGCGAATACGCTCGTCAAGCTGGAAGTCAGCAGGATCATCGTCGCCGCGAATACCATCGGAAGCTGGAACAGCTCGCCGGCCGTAGGGCCGTCGCCGACGCTGTGGCGCAGCGCCAGGAAAGCTGCGAACAAGGTGCCGAACAGGACGACTTCCGCTCCGAGGAACAGCCAGAAGCCCAAAATTTTATTGCGGGCCTCCAGAGTCGCCTTCTCCGGTTCATGAGGCAAGTGCCCTTCTACGTGGTCATGCGCGCTCATGCCTGCACCCCCTTATCCTGTTCTTCCGGTTCGATATGGAAACCGTGATCGTCGATCAGAGAACGAATCGTCATACAGCCGAGCGTAATCACCAAGCCGACGCCCGCAACGATCAATTTGTCGTAAATGAATCCGAATCCGGCGACAAACAATCCAATGCTCATAATGAACGGCAGGATCGACGGAGAAGGCATATGGATCGAGCCGACCGGCTCGGCCGGAGTCATCGAAGTCTTTCCTTCCATCTTCTCCAACCACCATGCGTCGTATCCGCGAACGAGCGGAGTTTGCTTGAAGTTATATTCCGGCGCCGGAGAAGGAATCGTCCATTCCAGCGAACGTCCGTCTTCCCATGGGTCGTTGGAAGCGTTGCGCGGCTTCGACCATGTGACGAAGACGTTGATCAGGAACGCGATCGTTCCGATTCCCATCAAGAACGCGCCGATCGTACTGATGAAGTTCATGTTGTCGAAGCCCTGACCCGGCAGGTACGTATATACGCGGCGCTGCATCCCCAGCAAGCCGAGGAAATGCTGGACGAAGAACGTCAGGTGGAAGCCGATAAAGAACGTCCAGAACGTAATTTGGCCGAGCTTCTCGTTGAGCATGCGTCCGAACATTTTCGGCCACCAGTAATGCAGACCCGCGAAAATACCGAGAACCAGACCGCCCACGATAACGTAGTGGAAGTGAGCGACGACGAAGTAGGTGTCGTGATACTGATAGTCGGCCGGCGCGGAAGCGAGCATAACGCCCGTTACGCCGCCCATAACGAAGGTCGGGATAAAGCCGATCGCGAACAGGTTCGCCGTAGTGAACCGAATCGATCCGCCCCAAAGCGTAAACAGCCAGTTGAAGATTTTGACCCCGGTCGGCACCGCGATCAGCATCGTCGCGATCGAGAACAGACCGTTTGCTACCGGTCCGAGACCGGTGGTGAACATATGGTGAGCCCACACCATAAATCCGAGGAACGCGATCAGCACCGTCGCGAACACCATCGAGCTGTAACCGAACAGGCGCTTGCGCGAAAACGTGCTGACGACCTCGGAGATGATTCCGAACGCCGGGAGGATAAGAATGTAAACCTCAGGGTGACCGAACACCCAGAAGATGTGCTCCCAGAGCACGCCGTTGCCGCCGTTGGCGACATTGAAGAAATTGGCGTCGAACAGACGGTCGAACATGAGCGCGACCAGACCTACCGTCAGGGCCGGGAAAGCGAACACGATCAGCGCCGACGTGATGAAGATCGCCCAGGTAAACATCGGCATTCTCATGAACGTCATGCCCGGAGCCCGCATGTTGATGATCGTCGCCATGAAGTTGATCCCGCCGAGCAGCGTACCGATACCGGCGATCTGCAAACCGAGCACATAATAATCGACGCCTGAGCCGGAACTGAAAAGCGTGCCGGCCAGCGGTACGTATGAGGTCCATCCCGCATCCGGGACGGTCCCCGTAAACCAGCTCAGGTTGAGCAGCAGTCCGCCGAAGAAGAACGTCCAGAAACCGAGGGAGTTCAGGAACGGGAACGCGACGTCGCGCGCGCCGATCTGCAGCGGAATAACCGCGTTCATGACCGCGAACAGCAGCGGCATCGCCGCAAGGAAGATCATCGTTGTTCCGTGCATCGTAATCAATTCGTTAAACGTATCTCCGGCGACGATATCATTCATCGGCTTGAGCAGTTGAACCCGAATGATGATCGCCTCCAGCCCGCCGATCAGGAAGAAGATCAGGCCCGCAATCAAATACAGGATGCCGATCTTCTTATGGTCGACGGTCGTTAGCCAATCCATCAAGCCGCTATAGCGCTTGACCTTGTGTCCATGTGCATGTGTTGCTGCCAAGGCCACGTACCTCCTTCAAATTCCCGCTGGTTAATAGTCAAGCTTATATTCAGCCAAATATTTGGCAATATCGGCAATCTCTTCGGGCGTCAAGCCGGTATCTTCCGCTCCCGGCATCATCGCGCCCATCTTGACGCTCTGAGGATCCGTAATCCATTCGCGGAGATTCTCCTCGATGCCGCCTTCGTCGTTGAAGAGATAGCCCGCGACCGTCTCGCGGCTGCCGATGCCGGTCAGGTTCGGCGCGCTGTTGCCGCCGTTCTCTCCTACCGCGTGGCAGCTCAGGCATTGCGAAGTGAACTTCTCGGCCAGCTCGGCGTCGGCAGGCATAACGGCAGGAGCCTTCATCGCGGAAACCCAGCGATCGAACGATTCCTGGCTGACCGCCTTCGCCTTGAACTCCATCAAGGCATGGGAAGGTCCGCAGAGTTCGGCGCACTTGCCGCGGAATACGCCCTCATTCGGGAATTCCAGGTACATTCTGTTGGAGGAGCCGGGGTTGGTGTCCATCTTGCCGCCGATCGCGGGAATCCAGAACGAGTGCTTCACATCAGCCGCAACCAGCTCGAACGAAATTTTCTTGCCCGTCGGAACGATCAAGTCCTGCGCGGTCGTAATGCCGTAGTCGGTATACTCGAACTCCCACCAATACTGGTGAGCCGTAACTTTGACCTGAACGGCGTCTTTATCTTGACTGTAGTCTTTGGCGAAGCCGAACACGCTTTGAATCGTTGGCACACCCAAAATCAACAGAAGAATAATCGGAATAACGGTCCAGATAACTTCGAGCTTGTGGTTTCCTTCCACTTGCTTTGGAATCGCTTTATCCCCCTTGCGGCGGCGAAAGCGGATCAGAACGTAAATACAAATCGCAAACACGACGACAACGACCAAAGTCATGATGCCAATGGCCAGCTTCATCAATTCGAATTGTTTCTCAGCTACAGGTCCTTGCGGATTCAGAGTTGAGAGGTCTTCTCTTCCACATGCCGTCAGCAACAGCACGAGCCCAGTCAGCAGCGGCAGCAACCGCTTCATTACAGGCCACCGTTTCATCATATCAACCCCATTTTGACATTTTCATAGAAAATCGTTTGCCTCTCCGGCAACCGCTCCCTATATGTACACGCCGTTGGACCAACCTTAACGCATTTCATGCCTCGAATTCAAAAAAACCCTTCATTTTCGCGGATTTTCCGAATTTCCGCCAACCAGGCACTCTAATAAATATAAAGATTGTTCCGCCTTTTTGTCAATGTTCACCGTGCAGTTCACAAATTGTTCTCAAAACTGTCAAAAAGGCCGCCGTTCTAAGGCTTTCGCACTTTCGGCCATACGGGCGACCGGCTTTCGCGGCCGGCGTCCGTTTCTCCCTCTCCGTTCGGGAGAAACCGTTGGTTCACGTCCCAAGCACGCCGGGGCATTTTGCTTGCCAATACAGAAGTTATAAGTTTCACCCTTATCCTTGTCTGTATCGTCTCCGACAAAAACGCGTTCGCCGGCCTATGGACGCCGCAGGCGTTTTTGCTTGACGATACAGAATTTATAAGTTTCACCCTTATCCTTGTCCGTATCGTCTCCGACAAAAACGCGTTCGCCGTCCTAAGGACGCCGCAGGCGTTTTTTGCTTGCCCTCCCTTCTTTTTGCCATTTCGTCCGATTTTTATGTGCGGCCTTGCGCGCATACTTTGGCTTCGGCGGTCGAAGCCTATTCAATAACGACTTTTCAAGGAGGGTTGTCCATGTCGTCCGCACGACGCTCATGTCTGCTTATCGGGATCGCCCTGACGCTCGGATTGCTGTCCGCCTGCAATTACAAATCCTATTTCCAGAAAAGCACCCAGGATTACGGAAGCCGGACCGTCAACGATCCGAAAATGTCCCAGACGCGTTCCTACGGGGCCTACACCGCGGATCCGAAGCAGCACGAGAACCGTTATTTCGAGTACAGCTCCGCGCTTTCCAACAAGGTAGCGGCCTTGCCGGGGATCAATACCGCTCTCGTGTTCCTGACGGACAAGAACGCGTACGTCGCGATCATGACCGATTGGTCGGCTACCGGCACGAAAGCGACCGGCGGTCCCCGTTCGCGCGAGCAGGACAATACGGGCACCACCGAAGGCGTATACAACGTCAACAACGGCAGCCCGAAATGGGATAACCGCCAGGTGGCCACTCCGTACAACTCCTATTTTACACACAAGGACCCGAGCGACCTCTCCTCCGAACTGCGGCAGGTGATCGGCACGAAGGTGCGGGAGCATTTCTCCCGAGCTCAGGAAGTGCATATCTCCGCCAACCGGGAGTTCGTCAACCAGTCGCTCGAGTTCGCGAAAGAAGCCTGGCTGAAAAAGCCGCTGGCGCCGCTGACGAAGGACTTCAATACGCTTGTCCAGTATACCTTCGGAACGGGCAACGAGATTCCGCTTCCTCTCTATTTAAAAAAGAAGCCGAATCCTTGATTCCCGTTCGTGAGGTTGGCAAGCCCGCTCCCGAACCGCCCCCGGACATCGCCGTCAAGGCGAACTCGCCCGGGGGCGGTTTTTACATCGTCAAGATGAGCGGGCCCTCGGAAGTAACGGCCACCGTATGCTCGAACTGCGCGGCCAGGCCGCCCTCCGCCGTCATGACCGACCAGCCGTCCTCGGCGATATACACCTCGGGAGAGCCTTCGGTCAGCATCGGCTCAATCGTCAGCACCATTCCCGCCCTCAGCAAAGCGCCTTCTCCGGCTTCCCCGACATGCGCCACCTCCGGAGGCTCGTGCATCTCCCTGCCTATTCCGTGTCCGCCGAACTCCGCCACGACACCGCAAGGCCCCGCCGCTTCGCGTATGACCGCCGCGATATCGCCCGTACGCTTGCCCGGCGCCGCCGCGGCGATTCCGTTCATCGTCGCCCGGTAAGCGGCACGCCGCAGGCGGTCGGCCGACTCGGACACGCGGCCGACCGCGTACGTCCATGCCGTATCGGCCATCCAGCCGTCCAGCTCGACGACGAAGTCGAGCGTGACCAGATCTCCTTCCGCGAGCCTCCTCCCGTCGGGCATGCCGTGACAGACGCAATCGTTGACCGCCGCGCAGATTGCGTAGGGATAGCCGTGATAGCCCTGCTGCGCCGCCCGGGCGCCATGCTCCCGCATGTAGCGCTCCGCAATCCTGTTCAGCTCCATCGTCGTAACGCCCGGCTTCACGAGCGTTCCCAGTCTTCGCCGCAGTCGGCCCGCCAAGCGTCCCGCCCTGCGGATTCCCGCCAGCTCTTCCCGGCTGCGAATCGCAATCCCTTGCGGCCGTTGTCCCCGCATTCGTTCGCCTCCCCGCTCCGTCTCGATAGCTATGTATATTCCGCTGCCGTCGGGAAGGCCTCTGCTTATTCGCTCATAAATCGGAACGGTCGAAAAAACGGCCCGGAGAGGCGAACTTCGCCTCCCGGGCCGATTGACTTTCACCGCCGTTACGAGGCGGGAGTGTTCAATTTTGTCAGCTCGCGTTCCACGAGCACCGTCAACTCGTCTTCGTATCCACCGGTGATCCGGTATTTGCGGATGTAATCTTTAACAAACTTGCGTGGATCCTTGGGCCGGAAAATTCTCGTCAGTTCTCGCAAACTTTCTTGAACCTCGTTGTGGCTGCGTTTGGCCATGCAATTCCCTCCCAGTGGAATGGATTCCGTCCCCGCACAACCCGGAACGGAGGCGGTATTACGCCACCCGGAGAACCCAAAGCATAAACGGCAGTCGCCACATTCGGCGACCTTGGCATACGTTCGAGACGATTCTGAGAAGAATGGAGATTAGGCGCTTCCCTGAATCTCTTGCAAGGGTTCTTCCTTCAAACTCGATGTTCCACCGCTAGTTGCCGTATAAGAAAACGTCCTGCATTATTCGATTATACCATTTAACAGCTGGGGGATAAAGCATAAAACGCACAGCCCTTGACAGCAAGCAAAAATGCATGCGGCATCCTTAGGATGACGAACGCGTTTTTGTCGGAGACGATACAGACAAGGATAAGAGTGAAACTTATAAATTCTGTATCGTCAAGCAAAATCGCCTTCGGCGTCCTTGGAACGAAGTTCGCGACCGGGGTCTGACGCCGGGAAAGCTTAGCGCAGACGATGCCGGACGCGCTCCCTTTAACCCCGGGGGCCCTCGTCCCGGACTTCGAACCAGTGGGCGTCGCCCGACAGGGAGAAGCGTTCCCCGGAACGTAGCTCGTACTTGACGCCCGGCTTCAGCCTCTCGCCGCTCAAGAGAAATGTGCCGTTCGACGAACCCTTGTCTTCGAGAACGAACACGCGCGTGTCCTGCGAATATTTGAGCGTGCAGTGCACGCGGCTGATATCCACCGCTTCGTACGGGAACAAGATCGCGCAGCGGGCCGGATCGCGGCCGATCGTCAGCCTCCGGTTAAGCACCCGGAAGCAGCTTCCCGCATGCTCCCCTTCGATTCCGCACAGCATCGGCTCCGATCCTTCCGCGGTCTCGGCCGGCGCGGGCGGCTCCAGCAGTCTGGTCATCGGGATCGTATAATCGGTAAGCGCGTGTTCTTCATGGTATTCGGCTTCCTCGTTCGCGCTCGCTTCCTCTTCGTCCCAGCCCGACAGGTCGGGATCGTCGAACGATTCGTCGTCGTCCTCCTCGGCGGTCTGCGCCGCATCGTTCGCCAACTTGCCCTTGGCCGTCAATTGCAGGAACGCGATGACCGCCAGCACCGCGACGGCTATGCCGATCCCCAGACCCGCGAGCAGCGGCAATGTGCCGGGCGTCATTTGTGCGGCTGCCTGGCCCCTGCGCGCTTCGGACGCCAGCGCGGTGCAGGGCAGCAGCCATAGGGCTATCCCTCCGATTGCGGAGGCCATTGCGACACGCGGCCGTCGTCCTTCGCGGAACTTGAAATGCCCCCTTTCTCTCTGCGATTCGTTCCGCTCCGCCAACAGGCTCACCTCCGGCCGTCCTCACCTATTGTAAACGCTTTCCTCATTGGTCGACAAAGGAAATGATACAGGACGCATATGCAAATATTATAGCGAATAAACGAAGTTCCTTCAATTGCGGACACCCATTTTTTAGGTTAAATTTAGATCGTTTTCCTCCTCTTCCTCTTTGAGCTTGCGGCGCAGCACCTTTCCGATCAGCGACAGAGGCAGACTGTCCCGAAACTCATAGCTTCTGGGGACCTTGTAAGCGGCCAGCCGCTCCCTGCACCATCGGTCGAGCTGCATCTCCGACACCTGCCAGCCGATCTTCACGACGACGAACGCTTTCACCGTCTCGCCGCGATAGGCGTCGGGCACGCCCGCCACCGAAGCCTCCTTGATCGCGGGATGCTCGAACAGCACCTCTTCGACCTCTCGCGGATAGACGTTGTACCCTCCCGCGAGAATGATGTCTTTTTTCCGGTCGATAATCGTAAAATAGCCTTCCTCGTCCATCGTTCCGATGTCGCCCGTTCGAAGCCACCCTTCCCGCAGCGCTTCCGCCGTCTCCTCTGGCCTGTTCCAGTAGCCCTTCATGATTTGCGGCCCGCGCACGGCCAGTTCCCCGATCTCTCCGGGCGGCAGCGGCTCCAGACCGCTCTCTCCGACGATCCGCGCATCCGTGTCCGGAAGAGGCAGCCCGATCGTGCCGTTCTTGCGGAAGCCCCAGATCGGGTTGCAGTGCGTGACCGGAGACGCTTCCGTCAGACCGTAGCCCTCGATCAGCTTGCCCACCGTCTGAAGCTCGAATCTCTCCTGCACTTCCCGAGGCAGCGGCGCCGCCCCGCTAACGCATAACCTGACGGACGCGAAATCCCCGTCCTTCGCCAGCGGATGATCGAGAAGCGAGATGTACATTGTCGGCGCGCCTGGAAACACGGTAGGCTTGCGTCTGCGAATCGTCTCCAGCGCCATTCGCGGTTCGAAACGAGGGAGCAGCAGCAGCGTCCCCGCGCGGCCGATCGCCTGATTGAGCAGCACGGTCAATCCGAAGACATGAAACATCGGAAGCGCGGCCAGATACCGCTCCTTGCCGGGTTCCAGACGGTAGCACCAGGCGTCGACCTGCCGCGTATTCGCCAGCAGATTGGCGTGCGTCAGCATGACGCCCTTCGGCCGCCCCGTCGTTCCCCCGGTATACTGGAGCATGGCCAGATCCTCTTCCGCGTTCACCTCCTCGCATATCGCTTGGGCTACGCCTTGGCCGACGAAAGCGGACCAGCGCTTCACCCCTTCACCGTTGTAATCGACTTTTAAGTCCGGATGCTCCTTGCGCCTTTTAATCGGGTACAGCAGGTTTTTCGGAAAAGGCAGTCCATCCGCCAGAGAAGTGACGACTACGAACCGCACGGCGGTTTTCTCCCTGGCTTTGACGACGCGGGGCATCAGCAGATCGAGCACGACAAGCACGGTCGCGCCGCTGTCCACCAGCTGAAAATGCAGCTCCCGCTCCGTATAGGTCGGATTCGTCTGGACGACGACCGCTCCTGCCATCAAGGCGCCGTAATACGAGACGACGGCTTGGGGACAGTTCGGCAGCATAATGGCGACGCGATCCCCCTTCGCTATCGGGAGCGCCTTCAGGGCGTTCGCCATTTTGCGGCATTGCCGCAGCAGTTCTTTGTACGTATAGCTTCTGCCGAGGAAATCGAGCGCCTCGTTGTTCGGATAAGCCGTCTCCGCGTCGATCAGAAGCTTGGCGATATTCGACTTCGGATAGTCGTAAGAGGGCTTCACCTGAAGCGGATATTTCGAATGCCAGGGCCTTGCGCCCGAATGAACATCGGATAGTTCGCTCATGCCGCACCTCCTCGTTTTTTGACTATGACCGACCTATTCGCATACATGAACTCGAAGGAATCGCGAAACCTCTACTCAACCAACCTTCTTTTGGCGGCCCTCCAGGCCCATTCGGGCAGCTGCCTGCTTTTAGCGGGCCGGGAGGCTGTTACGCCGGCCCATTCGGGCAGTTGCCCGCTTTTAGCGGTCTGGGAGGCCGTTACTCAGGCCCATTCGGGCTGCTACCTGCTTTTAGCGGTCTGGGAGGCCGTTACGCCGGCCCATTCGGGCAGCTGCCTGCATTTAGCGGTCTGGCAGGCCGTTACACAAGCCATTGCAGGCAGCTGCCCGCTTTTAGCGGTCTGGGAGGCCGTTACTCAGGCCCATTCGGGCAGCTGCCTGCATTTAGCGGTCCGGGAGGCCGTTACTCAGGCCCATTCGGGCAACTGCCCGCTTTTAGCGGTCTGGGAGGCCGTTACTCAGGCCCATTCGGGCAGTTGCCCGCTTTTAGCGGTCTGACAGACCGCTACACAGGCCCATTCGGGCAACTGCCTGCTTTTAGCGGTCTGGGAGGCTGTTACGCGGACCCATTCGGGCAGTTGCCCGCTTTTAGCGGTCTGGGAGGCCGTTACTCAGGCCCATTCGGGCAGTTGCCCGCTTTTAGCGGTCTGGCAGGCCGTTACTCAAGCCCATTCGGGCAGCTGCCTGCATTTAGCGGTTCGGGAGGCCGTTACGTAGGCCCATTCGGGCAGCTGCCTGCTTTTAGCGGTCCGGGAGGCCGTTACGCGGACCCATTCGGGCAGTTGCCCGCTTTTAGCGGTCTGGCAGGCCGTTACTCAGGCCCATTCGGGCTTGCCGCAACGACGCGGGCCGCTATCCGCTTGCGCAGCGCCGTCGCGTCCCCCGGTACGAAGCGGAGCAGCCGCTTGAGCGCGGACAGGCGCAGCAGCAGCTCGTCTCCCCGTTCCAGCGAGGCAAGAATCGTCCGCGAACGCGTGCCCGCGCGCTCCGCGGCTTCCTCCGCAAACAGAGCGGTCATGTCGGCCTGATGGGCCGCGGCGGAAGCTCCCGCCGTGCGCAGCGCCTGCTTGCCCGATCGAAGCAGCGCGCTCTCGAGCGCATAGATGTCGATCATCGCGTCGGCGAGCGCCGCCACGATCGTCTGCTCCCGCTCCAGCCTCAGCCCATGCTTCTGTACCGCCAGCCCCCCGACCATAAGAAACGTTTTCTTGAGCGCCGACAAAATGGCCCCCGGCTTCGCCAACGGAGCTTCCGGAGACGCGGAGGAAAGCGGAAGCGGCGGCGAGTCCAGCAGTTCCTGCTGCAGCGCCTGGGCTTTCTCGATCAAGGGCAGATCACTCTTGATCGCCCGCCTCAGTAGCGCCGCGGGGATAAACAGCCGGTTGATCTCGTTCGCTCCTTCCAGGAAGCGAGCCGCGCGGGAATGCCCGCAAATTCTCTCGACTTTACCGTCCCGTATGCCGACGCCGCCTGCGGCATGAATTTGAACCGTTTCGGCGGCGACGGCTTCCAGGGCCTCCGAGGCGAGTATTTTGCCGATCGAGCATTCCAGCGCATATTCCGCGAACGCTTCCGCCGCGCGGCACCCGCGATCCGAGGCGTCCGGGGCGTCCGGAACATCCGAGTCTTCCGGGGCGTCCGAGTCTTCCGGGGCGTCCGGGGCGTCCGAGGCATCCGAGTCTTTCGGGGTGTCCCGGTCGGCCGAGCCGGGGGCGGACGCCGCCTCGTCGATCAGCCCGGCCGTTCGGTAAACAACGCTTTCCGCGACGAACGTCCGCACGTTCATATCCGCCAGCTTCGCGGCGATAAGCGGAAAAGCCGAGAGCGGCTTGCCGAACTGCCGGCTGCGGTTCGCGTAAGCGGCAGCCAGCGCGACCGCTTCCTTCATGCCTCCGACGCAGCCCGCCGACAGCTTGAAGCGACCGACATTCAATGCGCCGTAAGCGATTCGTCGGCCCTGCCCGACTTCGCCTAACAGGTTCTCCGCCGGTATACGCGCGTCTTCGAAGAACAGCGAACCGACCGGGGCGGCGGCAATTCCCCGCTCGCTTTCCGTGAGGCCGATCGTCAAGCCGGGCGTGCCGCGCTCGACGACAAACGCGCTAAGTTGCGTGCCGTCCACCTTCGCGAACACGACGAACAGATCGGCGCCCCCGGCGTTCGCGACGCCCCGCTTGCAGCCGTTCAGGACGAAGTGTTTGCCGTCTGCGGCCAACGCGGCGGACGTTCCCGAAGCGAGCGCCTCCGAGCCGATGTCGGACTCGGCCGCGCCATAGGCGGCGATCCGTTCTCCGCTCGTCAGCGCCGGCAGCCAGCGCAGCTTCTGCTCCGGGGTGCCGAAGAGCGCGAGCGGCAGCATGCCGGCCTCGGCCTGCTCAACCGGCGAACGCACGAACGGCCATACGGGAGCCAACGCCTCCGCGAGCAGCGCCAGACCGACGCCGGTCAGCCCGAGGCCGCCGTTAGCTACCGGAACGGCCGCACCGAGCAGACCGACTTCCCCCGCCCGGCGAACCAGCCGGATCGTCCCCTCGTCTTCGGGCGTCCCGGTCTCGGCACCTTCGAGCGGCCCTTCCCGTTCCGCGAACGCCTGGGCCGCCGCCGCGAGCCGGTGCCGCTCCTCCGCGCAATCCTCCGGCGTCGCTATGCGCCGCGGCTCCGTCTCGCCGACGATAAAGCTCCCTCCTCCCCGATACGAATCCGCCATCCCTCGTCCTCCCTTCCGCAAGCCCATTTTGCGATCGGATGCCGCTGCGTCAGCCCTTTTACAAAGCCTCGAACACCCCGGCCGCCCCCATTCCGCCACCGACGGACATCGTCACGACGCCGTATCCGCCGCCGAGCCGCGGCAGCTCGTGCAGCAGCGTCACGGCAAGCTTGGCGCCGGTGCAGCCGAGCGGATGGCCGATCGCGATCGCCCCTCCGTTCACGTTCACCAGCTCCGGATCGACCTCGAGTCGGTCGATGACGGGGATGCACGAGGCGGCGAACGCCTCGTTAATCTCCCAAAGCGAGATTTGCTCCGAAGCGAGCTTTGCCTGCTTCAGCGCCAATGGCACGGCCTCGACCGGACCGAGGCCCATCGTCTCCGGCGGCAATCCCGCCACCGCGAACGCCCGGAAAACGGCCAGCGGCCGGACGCCGAGGCTGTCGGCCTTCTCGCGGCTCATGACGACGAGCGCCGCCGCCCCGTCGCCGTACGGCGAAGAGTTGCCCGCCGTTACCGTGCCTTTAACGGAGAAGCTCGGCTCCAGCTCCGCCAGCTTCTCCGCCGTCGTATCCGGACGCACGCATTCGTCCTGCGCAACGACGATCGGCCGCTCTCCCGCTTCCGGCCCGGCAAAGACGACGGTCTCGACCGGGAACAGCTCCTCGGCGAAACGGCCGGTCGCGATCGCCCGGGCGGCTTTGCGGTGGCTGTCGGCCGCGAAGCGGTCCTGCATCTCCCTTGTAATGCCGCATCGCTTGGCGACGAGCTCGGCCGCGTGGCCCATCGTTATATAAGCCGTCGGCATCGCTTCGCACAAGCCGGGATGGGGCGACGGCTTGAAGCCCGTCATCGGCACGCGGCTCATGCTCTCTACGCCCCCGGCGACGACCGTGTCCGCCAGACCGCTCCGGATCGCCGCGGCGGCCTGCGCGACGGCCTGCAAGCCGGACGCGCAGAGGCGGTTCACCGTAACCGCCGGCACCTCGACAGGGAAACCCGCCAGCAGCGCGGCAAGCCGGGCGACGTTCATCCCCTGCTCCCCCTCCGGCGCCGCGCAGCCGAGAATCACGTCCTCGATATCCGCCGGCTCCAGTCCGGGCACGCGGCGCACCGCCTCCCGCAGCGCCGCCGCTCCCAGATCCTCCGGCCGCGTCTGCGCGAAGCCGCCCACTCTCCCGCGTCCGACCGCCGTTCGGACGGCCGAGACGACGACGGCTTCCCTGTTGCTGCCCATTCTTCTCTCCCCTCCTCGCCATGATCGGCGCGCGTTAGTTGCGAAGCCGCTTGCCCGTAAGCAGCGCATGGCGCATACGGGCCTGCGTCAACGGCTCCCCGCACAAGCTGAGGAACGCCTCGCGCTCCAGATCGAACAGGCTTTGCTCGCTCACCGCCGTCCCTGCCGGCACAGAGCCGCCGGTCAGCACCTCCGCCAGCTTCCCGGCGACGCGGGCGTCGTGCTCCGTCATGAAGCCGCCTCTGCGCATCACAGAGACCGCCACCTTCAGAACCGCCGCCGTCTCCCTGCCTCCGACCGCCACGCGCCGCTCGCTCTCCGGAACGGCGTACCCGCGGCGCTCCAGCTCCAGCACCGCGTTTTTCGCCTCGTAGATGCGCGTCTCGTCGCGCATGAGAACCGCGTCGCCGCCCCGCCAATAGCCCAGCCGCTTCGCGTCATGTCCGCTCTCCGACACCTTGGCCATGGCAATCGACTCGAACAGCCTCGTCAGCGGCTGCGTCGCGTCGTCCAGCCCCGCCTCGTCGGCCCGCTCCCTCGCCAGAGCCGCCGCAGCCAGACAGCCTCCGCCGGCGGGAATCAGGCCGATTCCCGTCTCGTCGAGGCCGAAATATGTCTCCGTCGCGAACAGAATTCGGTCGGCCGGCATGCAAAGCTCCGCCCCGACGCCCAGCGTCTTCCCGCGCGGAGCGGCGACTACCGGACGCGGAAGGCGGCGCAGCGCCCGCACGCTCGCCTGAAGCTCGCGAATCAGCAGGTCGATTTCCGCCCACTCGCCGTTCTCCGCTTCCATGAGCAGCAGCCGCAGGTTCGCCCCGACGCCAAAATCGCGCCCCTCGTTCGCCAGCACGAGTCCGCGCCAATTGCGCTCCACCTCCTCTGCGGAACGGCGCACGGCGGCCAGCGCTCCCGGTCCGAGCGCAGAGTGCCGCGAGCGAAATTCTAGGCAGGCGACGTCGTCTCCGAGATCGATCAGCTCCGTGCCGTCCTCCGCGAAGATCGTCCGCCCGCGGGCGCGCTGCACCTTTAACGAGATTTCCTCCGGCTTCTCTTCGACGTACTTGTAATAGCCGTGCGAATAGTAGAACAGGCTTCCCGCCTTGTTCAAATAAAACGACGTCGTTCCTTTCTCCAGCATGGCCGCCACCGGAGCAGGCACCGCTCTCCCCCTCGCCTCCAGACGAGCCGCGGTTTCCGCCACGCCCAGCGCGTCCCATAATTCGAACGGACCTTCCTCCCAGTTGAAGCCCCACCGCATGGCCCGGTCGATCTCGATCGGCGTGTCGGCGATCTCCCCGAGCTTCTCCGCGGCATAGATCAACGTATCGTCGACGACGTCCCGGACAAACGCGCCCAGCCGATCCCGTTCCGCCGCCTCCAGCAGCGCCCGCACCTTGCCGGCCGTGCCCTCGTCCGCCCGCTTCGCCGCTTCCAGCGCGTGGGAGGCCGCCTTGCTTCGCGGAACGTAAGCCATGGTCCGCGGGTCGAGCACCCGGACGCGGGCTTCTCCTTGCGCGGATTCTTCCCTGCGGAAAAAGCCGCCGCCGCTCTTCTCTCCCAGCCACCCCCGTTCCGCCAGCCTCTCGACAAGCGGCGGAGCCGCGAAAGCCGCCGCCTCCATCGGGTCCGGCACGTTCTCTCTCACGCTGCGGCACAGCTGCAGGAACGTATCGAGGCCGATCCGGTCCAGCGTCCCGAACGTCGCGCTCTCGGGCCGGCCCAGGACCGGCCCGGTAACCGCTTCCGTCTCGTCGATCGTAAGGCCGTGCTTCTCCATCGCGGCCAGCGCGGCCAGAAGGGCATACGCTCCGATTCGGTTCGCAATGAAATTCGGCGTATTCCTCGCCTCCACGACACCCTTGCCCAGCCGATCCCGGCAAAACAGCGCCGCCGCTTCGACCGCCTGGCGATCCGTATCCCGGCCCGGCACGATCTCAACCAGCTTCAAATAGCGCGGAGGGTTGAAAAAATGCGTAACCATCGCATGCTTCCGCAGTCCGTCGCCACAGCCGGCTGCGATCTCGTCGATCGACAGGCCCGACGTACTGCTGCTGACGATCATGCCGGGCTTCCATGCCTCGTCAAGGCACGACCAGACGCCGCGTTTAACGTCCAGCTCCTCCGATACGGCTTCGATGATCCAATCGCATTCGGCGAGCTGCGCGAAATCCCGCTCCATGTCGCCGACTCTGATCCTGCCGATAAAAGCGGAGTCGTACAGCGGCGGCGGTTGCGTTCCCTTCAGCCGCGCCAGCCCGTCGGCGGCCCTCCCCTCCCGATCGAGCAGCAAACAAGGGATGCCCGCGTTCGCCAAGTGCGCGGCAATGGACGCTCCCGTCTCCCCCGCTCCGATCACCGCCGCCTTGCGTACGTTCCACAAGCCGCTTCGCCACCTCCTCGCCTTGCCTTGAATCGACTTGATATTGGTTAATTTATTCGGTCAGCCGCTCCGCATATGCCCATCCAGGCAAAAAAAGACATGCCCGCCTATCGCGAAAGCATGCCTGAAAATTTCATATTTGCCGTATTACGAAAAAAGCGCCGTCCCCCCGAGACCGGGAGAGCGGCGCTGACAGATTATTGCAATGGCTCGCTGGACAGGATAATCGCTTCGGCCTGCAGCAGCCACTTCCCGTCGACCTTGACGGCGTCGTTGAGCACGACGGAGCGGCTTTTGAACACTTGCCCGCCCGTTTCCGTCTCGGACAACATTTTGACCAGCAGGGATGCCGTGCCTTTGTCGCCGTCGTAATCGACGACGGTCCACTGCTCGCTCGTCACGTTAAGCGTCGTAGTCTCGAACATCTGCGTCAGCTGGTCCTTGAGCTGCTCCTTCTCCGGGAAGTCGGCCAGCGTCCCGACGTAAGCTTCGACGTCCTGCTCGTTGGCCGCCTTCACCTGCTCCTCGAACGTCTTGCCGATCGCCGCTTTGTCGGCTTCCGGCAGCGTCGCCTGCTGCTCGAACAGTCCCGGAATATTCGTATATTCCAGTCCCAGCACTTCGACGTTGTAGATTTTCCACTCTCCCGCCGAATCCTTATGAAGCGTATAGCGGACCTGCGCAAGGTTGTCCGGATAGAACTTGCCGCTTACCTTCTTCGTGTCTTCCACGGCAAGAACGACGGCTTCGCCGGGTCCGAACGCTTGAATGTTAATCTCGGTGACGTTCGTCTTTGTCGCGGTCCTCTCAAAGTTCGCCCGAACCTCGTCCAGATCCATGACCGTATCGTCCGCCATCAGACGAACGATCCCCTCCGCGTCGCCGGCGGCTTCCACGAGCAGCATCTTGCTGAAAAACGCGTTGACGGAAGTTTTGTCCTCTGCGGTCGGACCCTGGAATACGAGCGAGATCGTCTTATCCTTGCCGTTCCACAGCACTTTATGGTTGGTCAACGTTCCCGCGAAACGCACCCCGATCAGCGTGCGGCCTTCCCGTTCGATAATCTCGCCCGTGCTCGGAATCGTCCGGCCGTTCACGATGGCGATGTCCGCGTCGGCGGAAGCCTGGATCTCGTAATCTTCCGATTCGGCGTACAGAATTTGCGTGGAGGCATCCAGCTCCGTGCCGTAACCAAGCGCCTTGAAGAGCGCGCCGTATTCGATGTAGCTCTTGCCCTTCTCGATCAGAACGCCGCCAATGTCGACGGCTTCGCCGTTGATCTGGACTTGGACGGCGGAGGGCTTGGCCGCGGTAGCGGCGGAGGCGGTGCCCGCCATCGCAAACGCCAATACTGCCGAGGATAACGCGATTGCCAAACGTTTCAACTGTCGCACCATCTTTCTGTATGTAATGATAGCTTCTTGCGAATCTAGTCTATTATACCAGCTTGACCGGTTCGGCTGGCGCAAATGCCGAAATTTTATCTTCCCGGTCACCCGCCGATCAATTCCTGCAGGTCCTTAAGGCTCGGCTTGCGGAACGTCACGGCGACTTCTCCCCGGCCCCAATTCATGCTTTCGATTTTCAACGGCTTGGGCAGCTCCTGAGCGATCGGGATCACCCGGCTGTCCAGCATCGACTTCGGCAGCGGCAAGCCCTTCAGCCTCGCCTCCAGAACGTCGGCGATCACGTTCGGGTCCTGCCAGCGCAAGCGGTACGTGATCTGCAGACCGGCGGATACCCAGTCCTTCCACAGAACGTTCAGATCGGCGATCAGCCGGTCCCCCTCCAGCGTAAACTCCGCTCCGGTCACGACGATGTCCTGCTCCACCTTCGGATTTTCGGCGAGCGATTTTTTGGCCAGATTGCTCAGATCGTTATCGGTCAGAATCAGCTCCAACGACATTCTCCGGGCCATGTCGATCGCGCGATCCTTAAGCGGCACCTCTTCGTAGGCCAGGTCCAGAGACTGATCGGGCTTCACATAATAGAGCGCCCCCACTCCCGCAATTACGGCGAGAAAGACGAGCACGAACAGAGCGATAAGCAATTTTTTCATCGTAATCTCCTTTAGGGTTGACTTCGGGAATAGAGAGGCGTATAACAATAATAAATTCAACGACGGGAACAAGTTGTCCGGACCTTTCGATCTCCAGAGAGTCGGTGCGCCGCTGAGAGCCGACGATCGGAACCCGGTGCGACATCCTCCCCGAGAAGCGGCGCCGAATTCCGGCTTGCGTAAGCGCCGACGGTTCCCCCGTTACGGGAAGTCGTATATACACTATACGACAATCGAGCGCCCGACGTTGCATTCTTTTCGCTTGCAGATCGGGAACGAGGGTGGTAACACGGAGAACGATCCGTCCCTTTTCAGGGGGCGGTTTTTTTATATTCTTATACGCTTATAAGCCGATTTACGACCAGAAAGGATGATGGCAATGAACGATCGCTCCGACGGCTTTATCGTATCGCTTGCCGATATTTTGAACGCCCACCGCGTCTTGCAGGACGTGATTGCCCCGACCCCGCTGCAGCTCAACCAGGCGCTGTCCGCCAAGTTCGGCTGCAACGTCTATTTGAAACGGGAGGACCAGCAGGTCGTCCGTTCCTTCAAAATCCGCGGCGCCTACTATTTGATCGCCTCTCTTCCCGAGGAAGAGAGAGCCCGCGGCGTCGTCTGCGCCAGCGCCGGCAACCACGCCCAGGGCGTCGCCTATTCGTGCCGCAAATTGGACATTCCCGGCATCGTCTTCATGCCGGCTACAACTCCCAGGCAGAAAATCAACCAGGTCAAGCTGTTCGGAGGAGACAAGGTCGATATCCGCTTGATCGGCGACACGTTCGACGACGCTTACGCGGAGGCGGTGCGCGTCAGCGAGCGGGAAGGGCTTCCGTTCGTCCATCCGTTCGACGATCCCCGGATCGTCGCCGGCAACGCCACGATCGGCAAGGAAATCATCGAAGGCGGCGCGCCTTCCATCGATCTGCTGCTCGTGACGATCGGCGGCGGCGGATTGGCGGCGGGCGTCTCGACGTACGTCAAGGCGATCAGTCCGGCGACCCGAATCGTCGGCGTCGAGCCGGAGGGCGCTCCGTCCATGCGCCGGGCTTTCGAGGAGCGGCAGGTCGTTACGTTAACGGACATCGACAAGTTCGTCGACGGAGCGGCGGTCAAACGGGTCGGCGAGCTGACGTACGCCGTCTGCCGCGAGCTGCTGGACGACATCGTCGTCGTGCCGGAGGGGCGGGTGTGCACGACGATTCTGGAGCTGTACAATGAGCATGCGATCGTGGCCGAGCCCGCCGGAGCGCTTACCGTCTCCGCGCTCTCGGCGATGGATCCGGAGACGCTGCGCGGCAAGAACGTCGTCTGTGTCATCAGCGGCGGCAACAACGACATCGACCGCATGCAGGAGATCAAGGAGCGCTCGCTGATTTACGAAGGGCTGAAGCATTATTTCATGATCAACTTCCCTCAGCGAGCGGGAGCGCTGCGCGAGTTTCTGGACGACGTGCTCGGTCCCAACGACGACATTGTGCAGTTCGAGTATACGAAGAAGCACAACAAGGAGAACGGGCCGGCGCTCGTCGGCATCGAGCTCAAGAGTCCGGAGGACTGCGAAGGGCTGCTGGAGCGGATGCGGAACAAGGGGTTCCAGTTCATCGAGCTCAACAAAGACCCGCTGTTGTTCAATTTACTGATCTGACGCCGCGTTTTGCCAGCCTAACGCCCAACGTCCGGTCGAATTACCCTCGCATATGTCTGCGAAGCGGCTGCCGCGCCGGGAAGCTTCCGTTTTTTTTCTCGCCGCGCCGCATAACGCAAAACCCGTTCGCCCAACCTAATAATTACGGGTTTTCATCAGTTTTGACGTGCCTTCTCCAAAGCTTTATCCCGGATTTACACTTCGGGGGTACAGTGGATGGAGAACGATCGTTTCGACTAACCAGACAATGCGAGGTGCGAGCAACGTGGATAACCCGCTCAAAATCTTCATCCTGTACGCCCGCTTCGGAGACGGGCACTGGCAAGCCGCTTCCGCTCTCCGGCAGAGCTTCGCCAAGCTCGGCCGCGTCGAGGTCAAGCTCGTCGATCTGCTGGGGGAATCGCATCCCCTGCTCAACGAGGTCAGCCGCTTCGTCTACCGCAAGAGCTATACCGTGCTGCCGCAGGCTTACGGCTGGGTCTACCAGCGCACGAGAACGATGAAGCCGGACTCCCTCCTGGCCTCCTGGCTGCATTCCTTCGGGGTGCCCGCCTTGCAGAAAATGGTGGAGGACGAACGGCCGGACGCCATCGTCCATACGTTCCCGACGCTGGCCTGCTCGCAGGTCATGCATAAATTGCGGTGCAAAATCCCGATGTTTAACGTCATCACCGATTTCGACCTGCATTTGCGCTGGGTGCACCCGGACACCGACAAGTATTACGTCGCGACGGACGACATGCTCCGGCAGCTGTGCGAGCTGGGAGTCGACCCGCGGCGGGTGGCCGCGACGGGCATTCCGATTCGTCCCGAATTCCAGACCTCCGCCGCGGCCGTAACGGGCGCCCTTGCGGGCAAGCCGACGGTTCTGGTCATGGCCGGCGCCGGGATGGCGCCCGCCCGCGCGGCGGGGCTGTGCCGAAGCCTGGCCCGGCGCTGCGACGCGCGCGTCGTCGTCGTATGCGGCCGCAACCGGGCGCTTCGCCAAGCGCTCGAGGAGCAGCTCGGAGACGATCCCCGCATGACGATTCTCGGTTACGTAGAGCGAATTCAGGAATGGATGGCCGTCTCCTCCTGCATCGTAACCAAGCCGGGCGGATTGACGTTGTCGGAGGCGATCGCCTCCGGTTTGCCGATTTTTCTCTATCGCCCCGTGCCGGGACAGGAATACAACAACGCCCGTTATTTGGAAAACAAAGGAGCCGCTGTCATCTGCGGTTCGATCGGCCAACTGACGAACGCCATTGCGGAACGTCTCGAGAAGCCTCGGCTGCGCGAACAAATGCTGCAGGCGATCTATTCGCTGCGCAAACCGGACGCCGCGGATACGGTCGCCTTGGATATTGCCCGACAATTGAATATAATGGAAGTGGTTCCCGACATCGATAACGGCAAGTTTCGGCACCGGGACGATTCGTCCCGAGTTCCGGCCGGGCCGGAGATGCAAAGGAGAGCTATATGTGAGCAAGTTATCCCTTAAACCCCTGCTGCGCACGGAGATGCCCCTCTATCTGGTCATTCTGTTTTTAATCGAATTCGTCAGGGGCGCGGCGTTGATCAGCTTCCTGCCCATCTACGGGGACAAGGCGCTGGGACTGAATCTCGACGTGATCGGGGCGGCCATTACCGCTCATTATTTTACGGATACCGGATTAAAGCTGGCGATCGGATATTTGCTGGACCGCATGTCCGTGCGCACGGTCGTCGCCGCCGGTTCGCTGTTCTCGTTGATCGGGATCGCGGCGATGCAATACGCGGATATTCCCTGGGTGTTCATTACGGCCGCGGCCTTGTACGGAATCGGCATCTCGCCGGTATGGATCGTCTGCCTGACGAAAATCAAGGAAGACCAACGCGCCACGCAGATGGGTTTTCTCTATACCGTATGGCTGGTCGGTCTCGGCAGCGGACCGGTCGTCATCAATCTCGTGCTGGATTACGACCTGCAGCTCAGCTACTGGGTAATGGTCGGCGTCTCGCTGGCGGCATGGCTTCTTTCCCTGCTTATTAGAGGCGGAAAAAGCGTCCACATCGACACCGTGCCGTTCCGCCGCCAGCTGTCCATTCTCGGCAAGCGTCTGCGCGAGATGAAGCTGCTGCTTCCGGGCATGGTGCTGCAGACGCTCGGGGCGGGCATGCTGCTGCCTATTCTGCCGAGCTTTGCCGTCAACTCGCTCGATATGACCGCGACCCATTATTCGATCCTGCTGATGATCGGCGGAGGCTGCACGGTCATCGGCCTGATCCCGATGGGCAAGCTGTCCGACGCCTTCGGCAAAAAGTGGTTTCTGATTGTCGGCTTCCTGGCGTTCGGCCTCGTGCTGTTCGCCCTGACGTTGCACCCGCCGCTTGGACTGGCCTTGTTCTGGGCGTTCGTGCTCGGCGTCTCCTACGCCGCCGTGCTGCCTGCCTGGAACGCGCTGCTTGCCGCTTATGTACCCCCGGGCCAGCAAGGGCTGGGATGGGGCGTGTTTTCCACGGTGGAAGGGATCGGGGGCATGATCGGCCCGGTCGTCGGCGGGCTGATTGCGACGCGGTACAGCGAAGCCTCGGTCATCGGTCTGGCCGGGCTGCTGTTTATCGTGATCAGCGCCTTTTACGTGTTCTTCCCCTTCAGGCTGTTCAGAGGCGAATCGTCGCCGTCCACAGCGAAGGAGGCGCCATAATCCAAGTCCGCCGGGCGGGCCGAATGGAGCTATTTCTATGGATTTCAATCTCGAAGAGATCAAGGAGCTGCTGCACCGCTATTCGCAATTCGGACCGCTGCCCGGCATTCTGCTCCCTTTTCTCGAAGCGCTTCTCCCGATCCTGCCGCTGGTCGTATTCGTCGTCGCCAACGCGGCCGCTTACGGCATGTGGCTCGGTTTTCTGTACTCCTGGATCGGGGTCGCTTCGGGCTCCCTGCTCGTGTTCTCGCTCGCCCGGCGATTCGGCAATCGTTACGGAGACCGGATCCGCGCGAGATTCCCGAGATCGGAGAAGTTCTTCGGCTACGTCGAGCGCAAAGGCTTCACCCCGATCTTCCTGCTCGCCTGCTTCCCGTTCTCTCCTTCCGTTATCGTCAATATCGCGTCCGGAATGTCGCGAATTCCGTTCCATACGTTTCTGATCGCGATGGGGCTGGGCAAGGGCGTCATGATTTTCACGCTAAGCTTCCTGGGCCACGATTTGCAGGCGATGGTCGATCATCCGTGGCGCATCGTCCTGGCCGTCTCCGTGATCGCTCTGCTGTGGCTTGGCGGACGCAAGCTGGAAAACCAATATCACTGATTTCTTCGGCCTCTTCTCTATGAATCCTGCGTTTAAGCATAACCCCTCGCCCGCCGTGGAATCCTAGAGCGTGTATGCATACTCCGAGGACAGCAGATACTGCCGAATTTTCGTTCCATGCAAGGAACTTTTGCGAAGGCGTACCGGGGGTACGTCAAAGGGTCGATGCAGGGGGCGAAAAGGCGGTGATAGATGCCCCTGAGCGGGTTTCCATACACGCCCTAAGCGGGCATTTCGAATGCGACAAGGAGGAATGGTCATGTCCGGCAAACAGCCTTCCGACAAGCAGCAAGCGGCCAGCAAGGCCCAATCTGCGGCGGATCGGACCGGGGCGGGCAAGGAAGCGGCCAAGCGGCTGCAGTCCGAAGCCGACAGAGCCGCCGTTCCGAAGCACGGATTATGAGGGGGTGCGCGCGATGAGCGAATCGAAAAGAATGGACCCGATGTCCGGAGAAAAAGTCGAGGTCGACGGCGTCTACGAGAACGAGTCCGGACAAGCGGAGAAGCTGAAACGGGGAGAGGTCTTCCCTTCCGACGTCGTGCTGGGAGAGACGGAATGGACGCTGACCGAGTTCGCCTTCGAGAACCATCACGAAGGGCGGACCGACCCTCGTCTCGTCCCCAAGGAGAACGACACGGACAAGATCGGCAAAATCGATCATCCCCGCCGTCAAATCGCTCCGGGGAAGAAATAACGAAGAAGCCCGACCGGTTGCGAACATCGCCGCCGGTCGGGCTTTGTTTTATCTATTCGCCGAGACGGGAGAACAGCGGATTCTCCCGCTCCTCGCCTTCCGCGCCGGCCCCGGATTCGCGCTGGAACCATTGATCCATCAGCTTGTCCAGCCGCCGGAGCCTCTCTTCGTAGTTGTACAGCGCCCCCGTAATGACCAGCATCCGGGCGCGGGCCTCCTGGTCCTTCTCCATTTGATCGTCGATCATTTCAATCAGCAGAATCGAAGCTTCGGGGGGCGGGGCGGCCGAAGCGGCTCCCGGCTTCATTTTCCCGCCCCATTTCCAGAGCAATTGTTCATGGTAGCCGCACAGCGCTTCGAACTCGCGGTCGATGAGCCGGTTCCAGGACTTCGGCGTCGCGACGGACCAATACTGGTCCTCCACCGCTTCGATCAGAGCGTAGCCTCTCTCCAGCGCGGCGACCATGCCTTTGTACACGACCAGCAGGCGGGCGCGCTGGAGCCGCGGCTGCTTCCGCCATACCCGCTCCTCGGCGAACATATCGTAATGGGTCTCCAGCTTGCGGATTTTCGTCCGCAGCTCGCCCTGCTCCTTCCGATAGACGTTCTCCTTCAGCTCGTTGGAGATCACCGTGCGAAGCAGCCGCGACAGCAGCGCTTGCGTATCTTCGACGTGCTTCACGAAACGCATGCGATGACGGGGAGGAGCGATGGCGACGTTCACCGCGAACGCCGACACCATCCCCGTCAGGATGGCGGCCAACCGGTCCCAGGCCACCATCCAGCCCTGGCCTTGGGCTTCCATAATGACGACGACGGTAACCAGGGTTAACGCGATTGTATCCTCTGCCTTCAAGCGGATGCAGAGGAGAATGACGCCGACGCAGACGAGCCCGACCAGAATCGGAGTATTGCCCACCAGCGAGACGGTTCCGATCGCGATGACAGCGCCGAGCACGTTGCTCTGGACCTGATCCAGCATCTGCATCCAGGAGCGGTAGATCGAAGGCTGGATCGTGAAGATCGAAGCGATCGCCGCGATCAGCGGGGATTAGAGACCGATCAATTGACCGACCCATAGCGCGATGGCGACGGCCAGTCCGGTCTTCAGCACGCGGGCGCCGATCGTCATGCCTGCGCCCCTCCTCCCTGCTCCTCGGCCGCTTGCAGCTCGACGACGGCTTCCGCGACCTCGCGGCCGTTCACGACAAGCGCCATTCGGTGTACGCCCGGGTAGTGACGGCGCGTGGACAGGTCCGCGAAGGAGAAGCCTCTCCCGCCTTGAATGTTCGCCTCTCCGGGAACGCTCTTCTCGCTGAGGCGGAAGAGCTTGCGATACAGCTTGCCGTTCGAACGAGGAAAATAAACGGCCAGCTCGATCCGCAGCTTGACCTCCTCTCCCGCCGGAGCCCGCAGTCCGTAACGAAATTCCACGGCTTCCCCGATGGAGAGCGCGGCCGGATGCACCTCCCACTCCAGCACCTCGATGTCATCTTGCGGAGCGAGGCCGAAGAGAGCCATGGCCTCGGGATGGGCGGCCTTCAGCAGCCCCCGGCAGGCATGGCGAACGATCCAATCCGTACCTTCGTCCGCTCCCTGCCAAGCCTTCGCGATGTCGAGCACCAGCTGCGGGTGGTCCTTCGAAATGTCGTTCAGGTTATTCGCCACGCTGCGTCTGACATATTCCGACGGGTCGGCCTTCAGCCGTTCCAGAATCGGCAAGATCGGAGCCGGGTCCCGCTTCAGCGCGACGAGCGCCTCCCCCCACGGCAGACGAGGCCGGCAGCCTTCGCTGGCGAGCCTTCGCACATGCTCGTCCGGGTGTGCGCTCCATTCCAGCATCTGCGCCATCATCCGCTCTTGATCGAGCTTGATGAACGGGCGCACGGCAAATTCGGCGCTGGACCCGGAAGTAAACTTCTCCAAGGCCCGCACCGAGCGCTCCCAATCGTCCAGCCCGTACTTCTCGACGAAGTCGGGGAAGATCAAATACGGGAAGCCCCGGCACTCGTCTGCGATCGCCTCCAGCACACCGAGCGCCTCGCCGTAATCCGCAGGCAGCGTCCGACGCAGGCTTTCCGTAATCCGCCGCATTCTCTGCTTGAGCTCCAGCCCCTCCCACCCTTCGCCGAGAACGAGAGCAACAAACCGATCGATCTCGAAATCTCCGTAAGCTTGCTTCACTTTATCTCCGAACGCCTCCAAAAAAGAAGCGTTATAAATCGCCTTAAGCGGCTCCGCCATCATGGATTCCCCCAGCTAAATAAATCCATTATAGCATGTCCTCGCGCCGAATAAATTCCTCTTCCCGAGGCTTTAGGCAGCACGCACGCATGCATGCTCCGTCCAGCTTAAAGCAAATCCGGGCTCTGCGCCGTTCCCATATACTCGTAACAATAGATTTTCCCCGTCGAACCTGTCGGAATGGCTCGAAGTCTCCCTTTTTCAACCAGATTGCGGCAATGTTTGATGACAGTGTGCTTATGAAGTTCCAGTTCCTTGGCAGCCGCGGCAGGACGAACGATGCGATCGTGCAAAAGGGCATGACGCATGAGTTGCCGTTCGATTTTCCCAAACGTCGGTTTGGGTTGAGGTTCCTGCGCTGCCGCCGTAAGGTAGGGAGCAAGCGAATGTCGGAGCATGGACAGGATAAACGGCGAATTTTCCTTCAGTTCGTCCAATGAAATCAAGAAAACAACGTATCCCTGGGATTGCAAAAACAGTACGCGGTTCAGATCCATCCGATATTTCGTACGATCTTTTCCATGGGAACCGTAATCCATAATCTCAAATACAAAACGGTGCGCGCCAACGATCCATACGAAGTCGGCATAATAGGATCGCCCCCGCCAGTCCTTAACCTCGTACTCCGGATGCAAGCCGCCAAAATGCCCCATCAGGCTCCACCATATTTTTTCAACAAACAGACGATTCCCATACCCGTGGCCTCTTCTCAACGCATCCTTTCTCTCTCCGTGCCTCTTGTCCAAATGCCAGTCCATCCACTTTTCGTGCTCCGCCTCAAAACTCAATCCCCTCACCTCGCAAATCGTATTGGAACTCCCCGCCATCTCAAACAATTCCCCGTCTTCGCAAATAACTCCTCATCTTCGCAAACAAAAACGCACCTGCTTCCCCTTCAACCCGAAGGGAAAATCGGAGCGTTCTTCGCTACTCGATATAATGGCCGATTTTAGACCCCAAGGGGGGATGCCGATGCTTGTGGTGGTTTCGTGCTGGTCTCGTGCTGGTGCTCTTGCAGATACTCTTGTTGGTACTCGTGCTGGTGGCTGGTGCTCTTGCTGATGCTCTTGCGGTACTTGTGGTGGTACTTGTGCTGGTGGCTGATGCTCTTGCGGTACTTGTGGTGGTACTTGTGCTGGTACTGACGCTTTGTGCTGGTTCTTCGCCCCAATGGGGGGCATGGCAGGCATGATCGAATTCCACACGCCTATCAGACTCATACGTTACCCGCCAAACGGCTATTTGTGTGATTTTTCATACAAATCTCTTCGAAAGGGGGCCTTTTCTCTTCCTTTTGTGTGATTTTTCATACAAATCTCGCCAAAAAGCGCCATTCCGTCTACCATTTGTGTGATTTTTCATACAAATCACCCATGCGGCCTTCTCCCTGTCCCCTCTGTCCCTCCCTTCTTCCGATCCGTGCGTCTTCCACTACTCTTCCTCCGATTTCCGCCAGCACCCCCTCTCCGCAGTTTTGCCTCAAACTTCGAATTGACCCGCGCCGACCCGCTCCTTATCGACGAGGAGGCGCGATCAAATCCGCAAGGCTTCCTCCCCAGGCCACCTGATCAACCGTCAGCTGGACTTCTTGATCTCGGCTTCCGGGTAGCGAAAGGGCAGCGTGATTTCGAACAGCGTGCCTTTGCCGAGCTCGCTCTGGACGTCGATCTTCCCCTGATGGTTGTCTACGATCTTGTAGCTGACCATCAGTCCGAGTCCCGTACCCTTCTCCTTGGTCGTGTAGAAAGGCTGGCCCATCTTGGCCAATTGATCCTCCGCAATGCCCGGCCCCTCGTCGCGAATTCGCACAAATACGCCGTCATGCTCCCGTGACAGCCTGATCCCGATCGAGCCACCGTCGCTCATCGCTTCGATCGCGTTTTTGATGACGTTGATGAACACCTGCTTGATCTGGTTCTCCACTCCGTATATCCAGAGCGGCTCGGTGCCGTACTCCGCTTCGATCGCAATGTTGTGAAGAATCGCCTGCGTTTCCAGCAGCGTGACCGTATCGCGCATCATCACCCGCAAATCCTGGTAGGTTAGCTCGTACACCTGGGGCTTCGAGAGCATCAGCAGCTCGCTGACGATGTCTTCGATGCGGTCGAGCTCGGCGTTCATAATATCGTAGTAGCTGTTATTGTTTCTTCTTCCGGAGACGATCAATTGGAGGAAGCCTTTAAGCGAGGTCAGCGGATTGCGGATTTCGTGGGCGATGCCCGCCGCCAATTGGCCGGCTACGTACAGCTTTTCCGAGTTGATCAGCAGCTCCTCGTTCTTCTTCCGTTCCGAAATGTCGCGAATGATAATCTGAATCGCCGGCTCGTTGTCCAGCGTTGTCATCGTCTCCACGATCTCGGTGTGCAGCACTTTTCCTTTTAACGTAAACCATTCCTGCTCGATCGGCTTGCTGCTGCCTACGAATACCAGATTGTGCAGCCTTTCCTTGATCGTATTATGGTCCTTCGCCGGTAAAAGGGAGTAAATCGACCTGCCCAACAGGTCGCTCTCGTTCTCCGCCTCGAACATTCGCAATCCGGCGGCATTGACGAATCCCCAGCGGCTGCCTTTCAGAATCGCGATCGTATCGAGAGAATTCTCTACCAGCAGTCGGTATCGTTCGTCCATCTGGTTGAGCCGCTTGTCGATATACCAGGTAATGAGCGTGGATACGAGAATGAGCAAGGCGCCCAGACCGAGAATCAGCGCCAGCAGGTTAATATCCTGAATGAGCTTGTCCGACGTTGTGTAAATGCCGGCCGAATATTCGACCCTGAGCGCTTCCGTGCCCATGAGCTGCAGTCCGACGACTAACGCCCCGAGCAGCGTGCTGGCCAGAAACTTCCTGAACCTGAACGTCGACTCCGCCAGCATAAACGCCAACAACGTGCCGAAAAACAGCATCAGCAAAGACAGGAACAGCTGGCTCGAATTGACTTCCAGACGCTCGATCTGCGGGCCGAACACGCTGAAATAGTTCATGACCGCGATCCCGAACGCAAGAATCGTGCTGCCGTATACCAGACGATACTTCAATATTCCTTGGAAAGTCAGCATGATGAAAGCCATCAAGGAAAAGAAAATAATGAACATCAGCGCAACCGGCATCACCCATGTGAAAATAATCGGCTCATGACTGCCCAGCAGAGCCACGAAATGTTTCGCCCACAATCCCAGCCCGAATACGAACGCTCCGCCGGCCAACCAGAACTGACGGAACGTCCCGTTCGAACGTTTAAGATTGCTAATGAAGTTGAACATGGTATAAGATGCGAGTATGCTAATTAACAGTGCCAGCAGCAGAAAAAAAGGAGGCCATGAGGCTACGGTACCGTTCATCTTTTATCCCTCGCATTATCTGACATCAGTTGCTTTCGTTTTATAGCATTCGACGAGTGCCAGCAAATTCCTTTTCTGATAAAGTCTAAAATTGGAGGTTTCGGTATGTTTAAGTCATTTTTCGGCGAATTCAAAGCCTTCGCCATGCGCGGCAATGTCGTGGATCTGGCGGTCGGCGTCATCATCGGGGCGGCCTTCGGGAAGATCGTCACCTCGCTTGTCAACGACATCGTGATGCCGCCGATCGGCAAGCTTCTGGGCAACGTGAACTTCAAGGATTTGTACGTTCCGCTGTCGGACACGACGGCAAATTCCCTGGAAGAAGCGCAGGCGGCCGGAGTTCCGGTCATCGCTTACGGACAGTTCATCAACATTCTGATCGACTTTTTACTCGTTGCCTTGTGCGTGTTCCTTCTGGTGAAGGTAATCAACAAGCTCAGCCACAAAAAAGAAGAAGCCCCTGCTCCAGTGGAACCGACGACGCGCGAATGCCCGTACTGCCTGTCCGACATTCCCAAAGCGGCTTCCCGCTGCTCTCACTGTACGTCCGAAGTAACGCCGATCGGACAAGCTTCCCTGGCCAAGGGATAACGTCCGTTGGCGGAGCTGTTCGACATTTACGATGACAACGACGTATGGATCGGAACCGCCGAGCGAAGCGAAGCGCATCGGTTGGGCTTATGGCATCATACGGTCCATTGCTGGCTCGTTCGGCGCGAGGAACGGGAGGGCCGTATCGCTGCCAAGGTGCTGTTCCAGCAGCGCTCAGCAAACAAGGATACAGGTGCCGGGCGCTTCGACATTACGACGGCCGGTCACCTCGAAGCCGGCGAGACGCCGGAGGCGATCGTTCGGGAGCTGCGGGAGGAGCTTGGCGTCGAGGTGGCTTTCGAGATGCTGCGCGAGTATGGCGTCGTCCGCGAGCAAGGCGAGGGCGTGGTCGGGGGCGCGGCTTACTTCGATAACGAGGTCAGCCGGGTTTACGGCTTGGAGGTATCGACGGAGTTGGCGGACTTCCGCCTCCAGGAGGAGGAGGTCGCCGGTCTGTACGAAGCGGATGCCGGTGAGTTGATCGCGCTGATGGAAGGAAAGCGGGAGCTTGTCCGCGCGCCGGGCGTCGCCCTTCGCGGGGGCAAGCTGCAAGCCGCGGAGGCCGAGGTCTCCCGCAGCTCTTTCGTGGAACGGGATTCGGACTACTACGTCTCCGTGTTCAAGTTCCTGCAGGAGCTCGTTTGGCGATAAGTCCGGTGGGGCAGATAGGTTGAAGTTGGCCTTAGCAGCGGCTAAGGCCGGGCGCACTAACGAGTTGCAATCTGGGGATGAGGCGGCTGGCCAAGGGGCTCGAGCCGGATCGGCTGCCAGCCGATTTTCCCGTTCCTCACCTTGCCCTCCATCCATTCCCCCTCCAACGGATGCTGGAACAGCACTTCAAGCTTGCCATCGCCGTCCGCGTCCCAGATGCGGAAGCGGCGTCCGTCGTTGATCTGTCCGAACTTGCGGCTGTCCCCGATCGCTTTCCACTCCACTCTCGTCTCGTTTCCAGGGATGTCTTCGCGGCTTTCTTCCTTTAACTTCCCGAGCCACCAATCCCCGAACAACGAATTATACAGCAGAATCTCGTCGCCCTCTCCCTCGAACGAACCGTACCAATACCCTCCGTCCGGCCGAAAACGGCCAAGCCCTTCCCAGTTGCGATACCACCGGTCAATCATATTATGAATGTTATAAAACTCCGTATATCTGGGGGCGTAGTCGAAGTCGTTAATCTCCGGCTCCCCGAACAGCCTGGCCGCCTCCTGGTGGATGCAGCCGTGAAGATTGGAAGATTCGATAAATCGACCAAGCTCGTCGGCGCTCGCAAAAGACTCCGGCTGGAACATAATTCTCGCTTCCGCGGCCTGGTTATAACAGGGCGTCCGACGAATTTCCTCCGGAACGGATACCCATGCCTCGATCAAGCTCGGATCGAGCCCATTCTGACGATACCAGGCCTGAGCGCGGTTAATGAAATCGCGATGAAAACGTAAAAACTCCAGCCCGTAACCGGGCGGCGGGTTGTTAATATCGATATTGTGCCGGGCATGATGCCAATTTTTGTGCTCGTCGAGCAGGCTCTTCGGAAAATTCGGAATGCGCGACATCGGGTCAGCTCCCTCCAAATCATACCGCCTGCGCGAACTGCGGGCAGCAGGATTGCCAACATCATATGCGAAGGGAGCTCGAGAGGGTACTCCTGCCTAATAACGGCATTGCGCCGCAACAGTTCGCGAACGGAACGAGAGGACGGCGCCGGGGGAATTGGAGTTATTCGCCGCTACCGTAGGCATGTCTGCCTTGCTCTTGCGCAAAATCATGTCGTACTGAAAATTTAAGCGACCGTGATGTCGACCGCAAGATCGGCTTTTTTCCAAACTACCTTCGCCGTTTCGTGGACAGCGATCAAATCTCTCACCGGCACGTACCCGGTATTTCCGAACAATAGCGTCGGAAGAGATTGACCGTTCGCGGTGACCATTTTATTCGAGAAGCCGATTTTGAGCTGCAACGCCTCTCCGACGATCCTTGCGGGCACCCAAGTTTGACCGGCGATTAAGCGCCCCTCGGCAAGCGGAGCGCCGTTCAGACGAACGGAAACCCTCTGCGGTTCCTGGACCGGCGAATTCGTCGGCTCCGGTTGTGCGGCCTGTTCGTCATACTGCGTCAGACGATTGCTCTGGATGAGGGAGATGATTTTCGAGCCGTACTGCGGATCGGTCGCATAACCGCTCAATCGCAAAGCTTCCGCCTGAATCTCGGGAATAGCCGCCTTCCTTACGCGTTCATAGCGAGGGAGCTGAAGCAGCAAATCCTGGTCTTTATAAAAGTCGTAGACACTGTCGTACGCGCGAAACAGAGCCGTCGTATCCACTCTCGTCCCGCTTTCGATCTCCCACGTTCCTTTTCGCACATACTGGCCTTTCCAATAAGCATTCGTTTGTCCGCTGCCGACCTTAATGCCTCCAAGATTGTTCCAGGAATGAAGATCTCCCCCCGTTTCCAGCAGATTTTGCGCCAATCTGACGGAAGGGAACAGAGGGGAGCCCTCCCTTCTAGCTCGAATCGCTATCGGCGCCAATGTGGCGATGAATTCCGTTCTGCTTAGCTTGACCATCCGACTGCTCCTCTCTTTTTTTCGTAAAATGATAGACGCCCGACGCCGTTAACCCGATAATCGAGATCGTCGTGAGCGTCTGCTGTATTTGTTGGGGCACAAGTATGAAGACAGTTGCGATGAGCAGGCTGACGAGATGATAGTACCGGCTTGGCACGCGAAACTCCTTCGCGACGCCCACATAGGCGGCGACGATGGGAGCGAGCAGAGCCACCTCGTCGGTCATCGAGATCAGTTTGTCCATAGTGTATTCAACCTCCATGCAGATTGGTCACGGCCGCAATCACGGCCGCGACGATCGCCCCGACCAGCGTTCGCCACAGCCAACGCTGGTTGTCGGCAACCTCGTTTATCCGCAGATGCGCCGACCGCGTCGACTGCAGCGCCTCAAGCGCCGATTCTCTCGCCGCTTCCGCCGTTTCGCGAACATCGGTCATCGCATCGATCTTCGTCTCCAACCTGACGACGCGTTCCCGAATTTCCGCGAGCACGCGCACCTCTTCGCTGGACATGTGGCGACACCTCCTGGGATGTAATAAGATGCTTGCTTGCTGGCAGCCGACCTCAGATTCTCTCCTCCGGATCGGCTGTTCTTCCTTTTGGGTAAATTTAGTTCTACTTAATTGGATTTCGAATTGCTTAGTAGGGTAGTCGACTTCCGCTTGCTAGGACTCCCGAGAGCCATTCAAGATAGCCTCGACTTCCGCTCGCTTTGACTCCGGTACATCGTCTATCGTTTTGATTCCTTTTCGAATCAGATTGGCGTAGATTTGTGCCATGATTTTCATCTCCTCTTGATTGGGATTGAGGTTTTGTGGCATACCAGGCTCCAGTACTGATCGGTGGCAGGCCATATATAAGGATAGGAACGAAAGCTTAGGCCATACTGCGCCACTTCCAACCGGCTAATCGATAGAATCGTACATCGTCGGTCTTTTCATGCTATTTCCAGGCGCGTTAACCGATAAAATCGTATATTGGCGGTCATAATTCCCCTTTTTGAGCGACGTTACTCGAAAAAACCAATTATCCTATCGCTTTCCGCCCGAAAACACGCTCATCAGCCTTTGCAACCGAGCCCCTGCACCCGGATTCGTCTCAACCAGCGCCTCGTAGATTTCCGTCAGCCCCAGCATCACCTCAACACTCTCTGTCTCAAGTTGAGCGATCCGTTGGTCAGGCGATAACGGAACAGGAGCATTCCGGATCTCGTCAATCTCCTCCTGCGCCATCCCCTCGACCCAACACTCGGGACGAACGGGCTCGACATATGCAGGTCGTTCTCCTCGCTCCTCTTCGGGCAGCGCGTTCCAATCCGCCAACGCCTGGCCGTAATCTTCAAGAGCGGCACTCAGCGCAGCTTGATAGTCGTCCCATAAAGAAAAGTCCCACCGGGGCTTAAATAGCCCGTTTGGGACTTTTTCGGCGATGATATATCCAGTTACGATGTCTTCCGGCTCCTTGTCGTCTTCTGCGGGCAGCAGCTCGCGGATCTCTGTCATGCCCGTTTGGGAGAACGGGACTATGACCGGCTCGATGTATAGACCGTCGAGGTCTACTTTTGTGGCTTCTTTCATTTGTTGATCCCTCTCCTTTACTTTAATGGGAATACTACTCCGTCGAAGGATATCGCCGAACCCGCCCCTGCTCCGTAGATAGTGACTTTCCCGTCAGCATCAATAACCAGGAACGCCTTGAACACCTCGTTGGTGGACGGATGGTAATTAAGAACGCCAATAACAGTCTGTCTTGTCGGCTTATAATCCGTAGGCAAGTAAAATAGAACAACTCCATCGGTTGTTATACCATTTCGTATAACCCCTCTTAATTCCACTTCTCCAGATTCGTTTTGTCTGTAAGACGCGGCCATGCCACTAGCGAAGTTCACCCAATCATTCCGCAGAGTCGACGCGATCCATTGCGGTTGCTGCTTCTGCGCCTTCGTGTTCGCCAGGACGGACGTTTCCGTACGCGACTCTACCAGTTCCCGCACGAGAGATTCGACGGACTCCCGGATGTTTGGCGCATACTCCGCGCTGATCGTCTGCGGGGCGATGCCGAGCATGTAGGTGTCGAGAGCCAGATAGGTGACGGAATAGGCGGCGGCTGAGTCAAAATAGGCGATAGGAATGTATGCGTACCCTGTGCCGTACCAATTTAAGATATTTCCGATACCCCTCAGCCAGTTTCGATCATCAAGGCTGTTCTTGTGCACTCTTAGGATTTTTTCGGTTCTGTTTTTCAAGGGATTGGTGGACAGATAACCAGATATACTATTTATCCCGTGTAGGTCGCCTGCTGCTCTTGTCACTGGACTGGCGGCTTCCCGCACCACAATCCCCGTTCCGACCTCGACCTGGTTATCTCCCTCATGCAGCATCAAGGAGCCTTCATAGGTGACCGGCTCGTCTACACTTTGGGAGAGTTGGTACATTAGGCGGTAGGGTTTATAAGCTGTTTCCGCCAGAATGTTCAAGGTAGTCGGAACAACCAATACTCCTTGACCGTAAGTGGAGTTGTTGTTTGCATCAATCATTTTCCAAATTTTTCCTCCATTTGTTCCAGTGTACGGTAATCCATCATTTGACCCGTACATTCTCCATCCCCAGAAATAAGCCTTAATCTCATCTTCTGTAGGTGTGTAGGATTCGCCCCAGCCGCTGTCTGTGTCGGCGATGGTGATATATAGGCTTGGAGTGACATCAATCTGAAAATTGTCAATCCCGTCTACATCTACATTCTCGCGCAACAGCTTGCCGTCATACTTAACGGCTTTTGCATTGACATACGTTGCACCCGGGAGGGGGCATATCACACGTTTAAAGCCGGAAAAATCAAGGTTGAATGCCCATGCCAACGTCCCATCCAACGCCGTCTCCCGAAACCGTCGTGTCACCCTCGGTTTACCTTGTCCATCCGTATACAGCCGATCTGCTACGCTGCCGCCTACGTTGGAGCGGAGGTTGCAATCGGGCAGATAAAGATAGGATGGCTTTTGTGGCTCGAACAGGAGGGGTTCGGGGCCGAAGTTGAGCATGGGGTTGGTGAAGGTGAAAGTTCCTATGCTGCTATCCCCGTCAAACCTCATCTCCGCGTAAGCAGTATTTACGGGAACTGTGAATGTTAGTTCTGCTTCCGCCGTCGAGACTCCCGATCCCGAAATGACTTGTCCGGTAATGTCGTAAAAGACAACTACAAGCCTCCCTGCATGAACGGCTGAATACGTATACTGCTGCCCAATGATCAAATTAACCTTAGCCCAAGATGGCTGGTTTGTGGTTGTGGACGTTGTCAGTTGGTACGAGTATTCACCATTCACAGCGCCGTTGCTATTCATTGTCCACTTCGAAAACGGAGGAAGT
>NZ_JBHMDN010000029.1:0-50992 GCF_042431195.1 Cohnella cellulosilytica | reverse complement strand
ATTCTCGATATAGACGGCATTGACGTGCTTCATGTCGTCTACGTAGGGGTAATTGGCGGCAATGTACGCCTGGGCCTCGGCGGTCGTCAAACCGTCGATGTACGTCTTTTCGGCGGCTGTAATCTCGTATAGGCGGATTCCATCGGCGTATCCGTACTGACCACTGGACGCAACCATTGCGCCTATGCCGATGCGAATACCGCTGGACCCGTCATAGGCCGCTGGAGCGACTGTTGCATAGCTGATTTCGAACTTATCGGTGCCTGTAATGTAGTTTCCGTAAAAATTCTGATCTCCAATCGCAACAAATCGCACCGCCAATCCATTAAGCATATTTACATTTTTTAATGTTCCTGCTAGGAGATAATACTTACCGGCTGCCAACTGAGTTACTCGATACATATACCCACCAGTAGAGGTGTGAGTCATTTTAATAGCGCTTGTGCCATAGGCGACATTGGTTGTGTCTATTGCAAGTGATACTAATTCTGCTGACCACCGACTCGTATTTTCACAATTCCCATCCCGCCCCAACAAATTAACAAGAGTCCGCCCCTGCATGGTCGGATGCAGGATCGCCGGGACATCCCCGCCTTGGACGACTTGGACACCTTGTGTCAGAGTCAACTGATGGGGAGACTTGTCCGCCAAGTGATCGTATACTTCCGAGATCGCATCGGCCACATTGGCCGCAGACGTAGGAAGGTCGTTCACTGCGCCAAGCGACTGGTCGACTTTATCCATATTTTCATTCAAGGTATGGATGCTGACAAATTCGCTTTCCAGCGGTTTCTTCAACCCTATATTCGGTGTAACTTCCGCCATTAGCTCCAGCTCCTTGTCATCACTTCACCCCAGGTGAAGGTACTGAGTTCGCCCCATGTCTTTTGTTTCAATTCGCTCCACTGCGTGTAAGTGAAGGCATATTCCACAGCGAGATGGGCCGGTTTGATTTCTTCGATGACGGCCTTGAGATCGTCCAAGTTCGGCGGGATGCCCCGCGTATCCACGAACTTCACCGTGAACGTGTAGGCTTCCGGATGAAGCGTCACGTCGACTGTTCCGCCGTCGTAGGCTTCGGCGACCGATTTGATGAGGCTGATCGTGACCGTACCGATACCGCGCAGCTTGGACAGGATGACGCTTCGTCTTTGCCCAATGGGCTTGGAAGTATCGACCGCAATGCCTAGCTCGCCTTCCCAATGCTCCAATCCCCAAGTCGCCGTCGAGACAAAATATTGCTCAAGCGTGCCGTCAAGCGCCCGCCACAAGGCGTCAAGCTCCTTGCCTTGAGCCTCCATATTGGCGCTCATAACTCTCGAAGTGGCATAATAGTCCGGGAGAAAGGACATCATCTCCTTCCCCCGGACGCTTGTCATCGCATAGTTACTCAATTAGGCTCACCGTCCCGATTACCGCGACTTCGCCGAGCGACAAATCGATATTATCGATGCCGTCGTTCACTTTCAAATTTTCAAAATCAACGATTCGCGGAATATCCAGCAAAATTGCCGAAATTCGGTTATAACGCACGAGCGAATCGACAAAAGCAAGCTGCTCCAAATAGTCGGCCAATCCCGCTTCGAAATCTTCCCGAGCCTGCTCCAAGGTCGATCCGCTAGCCAGCGTCAGCTTCGCCTCTATATTAAGCGGCACTTCGACCGCCGCCTCTACCGTTACCGCGGCGCCGATCGGAGCTTTGCCTTCTCCTTGCCCGGCGGCGGGAGAAATATGCTGCTGCACCGCATCTACGATCGTCTGGCTGGGGGCTCTCTTGGTGTCATCCAGCACATAAATCCGGACCGTTCCCGGACCGTCCCACAGCGGGTCGACCTGAACCCTGCTTACTCCCGGCGTCTCCAATGCCCATTGCTGATAGTCCGCTCGGTTGCCGCTAGTTCCCGGCTGACGCACCTTCAACAGATACCGAGCGAGCAAAGATTCATCGGACTCCTCGTCCGCTCCCCCGGTAATCGCCGCCGTATTTGTAATTCCCGTTACGCCAGCGATTGGCTGGGCCAACAAGCTGACTGCACCGATCGGAACGTTGCCGCGACTGCCTGGCTCGACCGCTCGAATCGGAATGACCGCCGTGCCTTGGCTGTCCAGGACCGCTTCCTCCGTCGTTTCGTACTCAATCGACGAAGTCTCCGTCATTTCATCGGCCGGAGTCGCCACTCTGGAACCAAGCGGAACGGTCGCTCCAGCATTCCCGGTCATTACAACAGTTCCGGTTGCTGCAACGGCAGGCCTGGGCAGCACGCCGTGCTCCTCGCACCGCATTCTCAAATACGGGCCGAACGTGGTCTGCGCAAACCCCCGTTCCAGCACCTCGCGTGCCCATTCGGAAGCGCGATACAATTGATATGCTGAGGGGGATAAAGAGTCCCAAATATATGAACCTTCCGATTTGTCGAGATCGGCCGGCACGCGCTCCAGCATTCTCGATAAAATGACCTCTTCCTTCTGATCCTGCAAAAATTCCGGTAACGCCGCCATTACACATTCACCGCCATTCCTTGAATTTCCGCCGTTTCGTCGCGAACGTTGGAAACAACGCAGCTGAACCGGCAGCTCTCTCCGGACCACTCGTAAGTAAAATCTTCAACGCTTGCGGTACGGGGATCGCTCATCAGCGTTTCGGTCGCGATTCTCTGGATCTCCATCTCGATCGCGGAACAAGGCAGCCCGGAACGAATCAACTCTTCGAATTCCTGGCCGTAATCGCGAGAGTAGACGAGATGACGATACCGTTCGGTCAGCAGCGCTTTCTTGCACCATTCGACCCATGCGTCCTTACCCTCTGTGACGCCCACCTTTCCGGTTGGCGTCGTTACGAACTCGCCCGCTTCGAAATCGAAACGCCAGCTCCGTCCGAAAAAAACGCCGGGTTCTACCAATTCCTCCGGCTCCTCCGCCGGCAATTCAGTCGGAAATAAATTAGCCATTCGAGCTCACCACCTTGCAGACGATGACGGCATCCTTGCCGCCGTTCACCGGAACGGCCAGCACGCGGTCTCCGGGCTTGATCCCGGCAGACCAGTTCAGCCGAACCTCGCCTATTTTCGTCTCATTAAAATCAAAACGAGTTTGCTGAGAGGGGGTGCCGCCCCCTATCGGATTACCCGCCTCATCCACCGGAGCAACCATCGTGCCAATCAGAGAGAAAGCGGGCAGTTCCAGCTCGGTCACCCATTCAGCCACGTAATAATCCGGAATTTCATATTTGAAGGAATCCAGCTTAACGCCCGATCCCGTGATCGTGCCAAGCTCCGAAGGCACTCCCGATAACGACTTGGCCGCAATGCCGGAAAACCGATTCTCGAGCGTCGCGGCCAGGCTTTTAAATGGATCAGCCACCGAAATCCCTCCTGACTTTGCTTTCCGCTGCCAACTCAAGCTCCATGCGTCCCGGATTGCCGAGCTGATGACGCACCTTCGTGACGATCAGCTCCCATTCATCCAGACGCACCCGGTCCCCGGCGCGAATTGTATTGATGTCCAGCGCTGTGAGCGACACGGTTTCCTGCAGCCCAAGCAGCGTTTTGGCCGCAACCTTTTTTGCCTGCTCCACCGTTTCGACCTTATTGTCCATAATGAGCTTTTGCAGCGTACCGTACTTCTCGGTGTCCTTTTTCTCCAGAACAAGCGTCTTGGACACCCAATTCTCGCTCTCCTGCGGACCGATCACCTTGACCTGAGTAATTGCTCCTTCGAGCGTCCGATTCTGGGTCATCTCCTCGATCGCGGTCAGCTCCCAGATGACCGGATTGCTGCCGATTTCGACTAACTCAAGCCCCTGCTCGGTCATCCTCGTCCTGTACATCGCCCCGCCCTTGTCCGCCGTTTCCTTCAAGTCTTCCATAATCATCGAGAGAATCGTCTGCGTGCGCTTGATGTTTTTGGCAAGCTTGATGCGGGTATCGGCTATGTTGCCTACGGGAATTCCCCACTCCTTGGCGTATTGCTTAATCCTTTCAGTCGCGGTCTGTCCTGCCGGCATAAGTCGCTCGTCATCGGACTTGGCGAGATAGATCGTCTTCTCGTAAGCCGTGACGCTGAGATGCTTGCGGCCCAGGTTCGAGCTGTGACATTCCCATACGACACCCGGGTTCAGCAGAACTTCCTTCTTGGTGCTTCCGAAGGGAATGCCGGAGACGCGAATTTCTTGGCCCGGAGAAATCAATGGCATGTCCGGGGTCACGACCAGCTTCATGTTGGCACAGTAGGCGATTTCATCGAGTGATTCCCCAAGAGACAATTCCTCTATCAATTGGGTCAAATCGTACTGGTTGGCGTAGATAACCTCGTAACTCATGGCATCACCAGCTTTTGCCCGGGTCTAATCAGGTTGGGATCGCGCCCGATCACTTGCGTGTTGACGTTATAGATGTCGCGCCATTTCGAACTGTTTCCCAGTTCCCTCTTGGCAATTGCCGTCAACGTGTCGCCCGGCTTCACCGTATACACTTTGGGTACGGGCTTCGTATCGGGTCTGTCCGTTGTCTTATGCGCTTTACCGACTTTAATTCCCCGGTAGGTTCGAAACGTAATGTCGAAATAAATGTCGTCGCGTTCCCCGCCTTTTAATGTAGAGTCGTGCATGGAAACGTAGGCGAGCGTGTTAATAATCGTTCCGGTAATGATCAACCGGATCGGCTGTCTGTTCATCAGAAAAGCGGTTAATCGATTCATCGCCGTTTGAGGCTCGGGAATATCCGTAAAGCGGCAGTACATCGGATCGTACTCTTTGGGAAAAAAAGAGGAGAAGGAAATCTCCTTAACCCTCTCCCCCTGAATGAGATCGATTTCGCCGAGCGACAAAATCGATGCCGTCTCGTACTGCTTCTCCCGTCGGATAAGAACTTCTTCGGGATTTACAGGAAACCGGAAGTCGTCCTTTGCAGCGGGGTCCCTAATGATAAAGTCCAACCGGGATCACCTTCTCTCATTTCGTTCTGCTGATCAGGCTCTATTCTCCATCGCTTGCCTTATGGAATCCGCGACTTTGCTGCCGATCATTGCCGATAGTTCTTCATAGTTCAGATCCATGCCCTGGACTGTAAGCTGAACGGCTCCAACCGGTAAATTCACGTTAAGGGGTCCGGGAGAAACGGAAGAAGGTCCTCCGACAGTCGAAGGAACAGGCATCAGATGCGTTGACGTACCGGGCATTTCCGGAGCCGGCAAGGCCGCAGGGTCCTCTTCTTCCTTCTTCTTCTTTTTCCCCCAGGAGAACAAGCCCGTCATTTTCTTGCCGAAGTCTCCAATGGATTTGCCGATGCTTCCGATATTTTCGGCAATCGCACTGCCCCCAAGCCCACCGATCGCTCCGCCGACCAAACCTCCGATTGCAGTGCCGACTCCGGGAATAATAGAGCCAATAGCCGCGCCAGTAGCGGCGCCGGCAGCCGCGCCGGCCCAGCCTCCGGCCGCGCTTCGAATCGCTTTATTGCGTTCTTCTCCCGGCTTGGCGCCCAGAATGTCTACCGCATCGGTAATAAATCCAAGCGGCTTAATCGCCTTGCCTGCTATCTTGGTCGCTTTGCCAAGACCAGACGCCGCTTTGCCTCCAAGCAATCCGCGCGCCCCCTCGGTTACTTTTCCGAGCAGTCCCTTAGGCTTTGGAGTGCCTGGCAAGGTAGAGGTTTTCATTCCTCCGGTTTTGGTTCCGCCGGGTTTGCCTGTCCGCATTCCGCCTTTGGTCGGTTCCTGCTCCGAAAGCGGCATTTTTCTGCGCGTATCCTTGGCAGGACGCTGACGGCGCCCGCCTTTATCAGGGCAAGGTGGACAAGGGAAGAGCCCGCCTTTTCCGCCGCGACTACCTCCGGATGGTCCCGATTTGCCCTTATCGGGCAGGCACTTGCCCTTGCCGGGACCGACTCCCGTCCCTTTGCCTTTGCCCGGAGGACACTTGCATTTCCCCGTATTCGGAGGACAACTTTTGTCCTTGCCGGGAGGACCATTCCTGACCGTATCTCTTTTTTCCTTAATAATGCGTTTCACAAACACCGTAAGCGATGCCCTCAGCCGCAATACTACCTTGAGCTTGAGACTCTCCGACAGCTTGGCCTTCAGAGTGGCGACGACCTTGAGAGCCTCGCTGATATTCGCTTTGACCTTGACCTCCAAACTCGGTTTGAAGGCCGTTTCCAGCTCGGCGGATAGTTTCGTCAACGCTTCAAACCTAATAACGGGCACAATCGTAACCCGACGAATTTGTCCGGTTAACCGATTTAACAGTCGGTTGATTTTCTCGATCTGAGGAGTTACCCGGTCGTTCAAACGAGCCATCGGGTATACCCTCATGCGTCCAAGCTTGTCCACCCGTCTGTGAATTCTCTCCAGGTACTTGTCTACGGACTTGAACACCTGCTCCGTTCTGGCGACTCCATTGGCGTTAATAATAATTTCAATTTCCTCGCCCGCCATCTCATCCCCCTCCTTCCTTCGCCGACATCGTTCTCTCCGTTTCCCATTCCAACTCCATACTCGCCATCAGGAACAGCTGCTCGCCGCGAGGCAGGTTCCAGAACTGTCCGGGGCGCAGGTGGTGGCGTACCCACAGCGCATGAATCATGCCGGCGAGCGCCCCGGATCGGATCAGTTTTTTACGTCTTCCAGCTCCGTGTTAAAGCCGGACAGGTCAAGCACCACGTCGCCAAGCGCAGACATTTCCCCCGCCAGCAAAATGCGCTTGATCACTTCTTCCGCTCCGCTGGCCGAATATTTGGTCAGCAGTTGAGGATTCCCCCAGTTCGGGGAGACGGTAGAAGCGGCGATCAGCGAGACGTTGAACAATTCCTCGTCCAAGCGCTCGATCGTCTGCCCCCGCTTCTCCTTGCGCTCCGTGCAGCGTTCGCGAATACTGAATACCTGCTTGCCGGTCAGGCCGCGCAGCTTTACCGGGATGTCCAGCCGTTCCAGGCGGACGGTGCGCTCGGGCAGCGTATCCGCGCCAAGCAGCCGCTGCAAAATCTGTTCATCGGTCAATTGATCGAAAGACATGTTTTCGTTCCTCCCCTTCTTAACCTGCTACGATCGGATCGAGCAGACGGTATCCCTCAAAGGTGAACGCCGTCTCCTCCGCGACTTCTTCGCCGGCCGTCCAGTTGGCCAACTGGATTTTATCGGGCACGCAATTAAGCAGCTCGATGCGCTCGAAGCCGTAGGCCTCCGGATCGGACAGCTTGTTGATGATATTAAACTTCGCAAAGCCGCGGCTGATCATATCGCTGGTCACCTTGTAGCCGCTCATCGTGCCCGTGCCCTTCTTCGTGCCGAGCTTGTGAACGGTCCAGTCCTGCCCCGCCAGCTTCAGCTCGCGCTTCTCCACCTCGACGGAGGCCTCCAGCTTGTTGATGTTCGTCTGCCACACCCCGTCGATAAACACTTGACCGTACGTACCCAGAATCGCTCTTGTCGGATCCATCATGTTCCTCGTTCCCCCTTATCGCACGATAAACGTGCTGAAAATTTGTTCCATAACGTCTGTCAGACGAGCTTCCCATTTCAGGAAAACCTGGTCCGGCTCCGGCGTAAATTCCGGATCGACATATACGTCGTAGCCTTCGGTTTCGATAACGCCCGCTTGGGCGAGCGACTGCATGTATTGCTTGCAGGCGCTGATCAGAGCCAAGCGGCCTTCCTCGGAGTTGTTCACTTTGCCGATGTAGGAATCCTCGGCCGTCCGCTGCAGATCGGAGTTGATGCTGTCCATCACGCGGATCGTGCGGATTTTCTTCCATGGATTGTTCTGGCCTTCGCGCAGCGTGACGAGGCTGTTGATTCCCCGAAGCGCTTTAACGAGACGACCGTCGTGAACAAGCAGGAAGACGCCTCCGCGAACAGCTTGCTCCTGCTCGGCCCGCGTCCAGCGGCGAGTCACGTCCTCGAACGGAGACGGCGCATAGGTAACGGATTGGCTCAAGCCCTGGCCGGCAATCAGGCCGGCGACATAGGCGGCGACTTGAGCGGAGCTGTAAACCGCGTCGCCCAGCTTGGCGCCCGTACCGACATTTACGATGCCTTCGTGATTCAGCGAAGCGCTGCGGGCGATCGCCTTCGCAACCGCGTCCGCCGCCGTATCGTCCGCAGCCGTGCCGCCAAGAACCGCAACAATGCCTTTGCCTTCGTTGCGCAGGCGGCTAACCCAAGCCGATACGCTGGCGTGAAGAGAGGCGTCGGACACGCCGTCCAAAGCAACCACGTTAAAGTCCTGCGTCTCGAAAGCGGCCAGCGCGTCCAGATAGTCCGCATTGGTCAGGCCGGAAATGCCGGAGTCCCCGCCGCTCAGAGAAGCGCCGGATACATTGGCCAGCGTGCCGCTGCCTTCGGCCAGCTTCTCGGCCGCGATCCACAGATTGCCGGAATCGCCGTTAACGGCGTCCGCCGCCGCTTGAATCGAATCGCCATCGAACGTAAACGTCCGCAGAAGCGTCGTTCCTTCAAACAGCTTCAGATCTTTTTTCTCCGCATCGACCGCATTGGCTTGAACCGTCACCTTGAAGTCGTTGCCCCTTGCGCCCGGGTGCTTCGCCGTCAGCTTCAGCACGTCTGCCGGAGTTCCTGCCGTATCCGCCAAAGTCAGCTCGGAAGCGGCCGCGCCGCTTGCCGCAAGCCGGTAGGCAATCACCTTCTTCGCTCCGCCGAGCAGAGCCAATCGGATCGTGCGGTATGCGGTTGCTCCGTCCGCCTCCGACCGAGAAAATTCCTTCGCCGCTTCGGCTTCGCTCGCGATTTCCACAAACCCGTTAACCGGGCCCCAGTGCGCTCTTACCGGAACGACTGCCGTTCCCCTCGCTCCCGGTTGAATCGCAGCTGCCGCGGCAGCTTGAAAAGTCATATAAAATCCCGGCAATACCGGTTTGTCCGTCGTGCTCCAAGTTCCTCCAGCCATCTTACAGCACCTTCCCTTTCAGAAATTGGCCGACCAAGCGTCTCGCTTCGTCGACGGTAAATTCGTTTTTGCCTGCGGAGTTCAGCGCGCCGGCTGCGGCTTCAGGTCTGACCTGGAACAGCTGGGGCGCGTGATGAATGAGTTCGTCCCGAGAATAGACCGCCTCGGGGCTTTTCCTGTTTGCCATCCGTAACACCTCGTTCATGAATTTGGATTCGGTTGAAAATTTACTTCCCGCATCAGCGGGCCTTGCTCGGCATTGCGCTCGATTTTACGCGAGAAGGTGACAAGGATTTGCCCTTCAGTCATGGCGTCCCGCGCCAGATCGACGTTCGGCGTAAGCACGGTCAAGTATCGGCGATCCGGCAGGCTGAGCGGAATTTTCACGGCCTCGCTCAAGCTTTGCGCAAGCGCCGCGGTCGTCATCGTCTGCTCGTTCACCGTTCGTCCAATCACGTGCCCGATTGCCTTCTTGCGGACTTCGATCGTAGAAGCTCTGGCGCCCGCTGCCGTTTCGATCCCTTCCCATCTCCAGAGCACGGAAGGACGAATGTAATCCGTCGGCCACCTGCCGCTGTAGGCCTGCCAATCGGGATCTCCCAGCGTATCCAGCGTCCATTCGCAAATCGCGTCCAGCCAGTCGTCCTGCACCGTCTCCTGAGCCGTTCGAATCCCCATTACGGAGAAACGAAGCCCCCTCGTAATGACGTCCCGATCGGCATCGGCTTTGTCGGAGCCGACTGTGCCTTCGTAACGGCAAGTGAACTCGATCAGCGAATCGGGATCGACGAGAGCTTGTCCGTCCAGCGCCTCCACGATCAGGTCGGAGAGCTCGTCCACTTCGGAAAAATCGGATTGCTGCGATACGCTGGGCCAGCATTCGAACAAAGTCGTGATTCCCGTCCATTCGGTATCCGTCGACTCCGTTCCTTGGATGAGAAGAATGTAAGGCTTGTCCAAGGTCGGCGCCGATTCGTGGGCCTCGTAGATGCACCCGCCGATGGATGAGATTTGCTGACTCAGCCTCTCTCGAATGCCGGCTCTCATGGGAGCACCTCACGGCTGTGGAAAGATGAGATCATGGCCATGTTTTCAACCTCCTGGTCTTTCAAAATGTTCCTCTCACCCCTAAGTGGCAATCGTACGACAAGCCTTCTATCCGACGAGAAAATGGGGGCTGCCGACGTTGCCGTCGACCTTGCGCTGGGCGCGGACGATGTAGGTGCCGACGCTGGATTTGCTGATGTTCAGCATGGCGGCGATCTCCGTGAAGGAGAAGCATTCGCCGTGGGCCAGCGTGTAGCAGCTTCGCTCGCGCTCGGTCAGTCCGCGGAGGGCGGCATCGAGGCGAAATCGGCCGGCCTCGTCGGTTGGACGATCCGGTTCAGCCGCCTCCTCCCACAACGAAGCGGAAGGCAAGCTGGCCGGATCGGTCGGCACCTCGCGCTGATAGCCCGCTCTGCGTTCGATGCCCCGCCGATTGCCGGGCCTTCTCCCCGTCTCCAGCCATTCGATCACATAGGAGCAGCTCGCAACCATTTCCATCACCAAACGGCGATCCCGATCCAAATCGAGCAGCGCGTTCAGCTCGTCCATCGTGCGCACCGGCTCCATTCGCTTAATGCGAACGGTCAGCTCGTCCGCTTGGCGAAGCAGATTGCGTCTCGTTTCGACATAGCTCTCCAACGTTGCGGCTCCCAGATTCGTAATGCGATTGCTCATCATGGAATCACTCCTTTTAATTTTGCCAATTTGGCAAACTATAAAGATAAAAAAATCCCCTGCTTTAAGAATTGTTTTCTCTCTCGCTCCCCAAATTATAAAATGGAAACATACGTTCTCTTTTTGGAGATAGACTCATCATAATTTGCCAACTGGGCAATGTCAATCATTATTTTGCCATTTTGGCAAAACCTTCTGTTTACCATTTTGGAAATTATGTTATACTGAATTTATCTTAACAACAGAAGGAAGATCGGGATGACACTTGGCAATCGTCTTCGGGAGCGTCGGGAGAAGCTGGGGAAGACCCAGCTGGAAGCGGCCAGAGGACTCGGCATCAGCAACGTTCAGCTCTCCCGCTACGAATCGGATGACCGCAAGCCGGACCCGGACATGCTGGCGCGCTTCGCGGAATTTTATCGCACGACGACCGATTATTTGCTTGGGCGCACCGACAGCCCCGTAATGGATACGACCGGCAGTCCCGGCATCGGGGAATATCCGGCGTTCGAGGAATTTATCAACAACCCGGAGCACGGCGTTTTTTTCAAGGATTATTTGAACGCGCCGGAGGAGCGCAAGGAAGAAATGAGGCGCTTCTGGGAGTTCATCATGGAGAAGGAGAAGGGCCGCAAGCCCGGAGACCGGCAAAAATAAGAACGGCCGACAGCCCGTACGGGCTTTTCTTTTCACCATAAATACGAACATACATTCGTAAAAAAGCTGAGGATTACGCCATGTACAATTATTATCGAACGACGCCTTTCGAGCAGTGGGTCGAGCATTTGTGGATCAAATCGGGGATTGCCGAGCCTTCCCAGTTAAACGTCGAGGAGGTCGCCTCGCGGCTTGACGTATGGGTTCATTTCATGAACGATTCGAGCCGGGCGCTCGACTATATGGGCCTGCGGTCGATCCTGGTGGATCGGCGCCTCGACAAGGAGGCACAGTGGGAGGATTTCCTGCACGAGCTCTGCCACGTCCTGCGGCATGCGGGCAACCAGACCGTTATGCCCCAGCTGTTCTGCGAAGGACAGGAGGCGGAGGCCAACCGGTTCGTGCTGTATGCGGCTATTCCGTTTTACATGCTTCGTCAAATCAAGCTCCCGGCGAGAATCGACGAGGCCGTCGAGACGATCGCCTCGCACTTCGGAGTCACGCTGGAGCTGGCCGGCAAAAGGCTGGAGCAGCTCCAGAGACGGACGCTGGCGACGATCATGTGGGAGGAACTGATCCGGCGGGAAGCGGAGGATCAGCTGCGCTCCTCCGTTCGAAGCTCATCCTGCTAGGGCGTGTACGCAAACCCGCTCAGAGGCATCTATCACCGCCTTTTCGCCCCCTGCTTCGTCACTTTTGCTTGACGTACCCCCGGTACGCCTTCACAAAAGTTCCTTGCATGGAACGAAAATTCGGCAACATCTGCTGTCCTCGGAGTATGCATACACGCCCTAGAACAGGAAAACGGCGCGCTCCCGCAACGGGAAGCGCACCGCCTTTGCCGCTTGGATTACGAACGTTCGTCGGCGCCGATGTCCACGCTCGCGCCCTGCACCCGCGGATCGCCGTCGATATCGGTCGTCCCGATAATGGACAGATCGATCACGCCCGCGTTAATGGCCGGCGAGGTAGAGGTCAAATGCAAATCTCCCGCGGCCGCGTTTACCAGTCCCGGATTGGCGAACAAAGAGTTGGCATCGTTGCCGCTGGCCGTCTTGTACGAGGAGAACCCGGTGTAGGTGACGCCCTTCCATCTCCATTTGGCCCCGGTGGAGCCGCCGGGAGCGTCGTACAGATTGTAATCGACGACGTTGCCGCTGTTGAGCGTATAGTCGTTGAAGAACAGATAATTGCTGGAGCTGGCCACCATAATATTGTTTTTCACGACATTGTTTTTCGTATCGTACTGAATAAGCAGCTGGCCGCCGTTTAAGCCCTTCGTGTCGTTCTTGTACAGCGTATTGCCCACGATAACGCAGTTTTCGGTAGAACCGCGGCCGGTATCGTAACCGCCCATGGCAATGCCGGTGTAGCTGTTATTGTAGACGAAATTGTTGCGGATTGTAATTCCGCTGGTCGATTTGCCGGCATGCTCGCTGGCGATTTCAATGCCGATATCGTTGTTGTAGCTGTAGTTCCCTTCAATAAGACTGTTCTTGCCCCCGTCGACGTAGATTCCGTCCGCGCCGTACGAGCCGTTCGGAAGCGTGCGCCCGTAGGACGGATTGTTGACGGAAGTAATGTTGTAGACCGTATTCCCCCGAACCGTCCCGTTGCGCGCTTGATCGTACGCCGTAGAAGGCGCCGTTCCCTCGAAGCCGATCAGATCGATGCCGATGTTGTCGTTGTCGTGAACCAGATTGTTCGTAATGTCGAACGTATCCACATTGCCGTTCACGACAAGAGATTCGCTGGAGCCCAGCACCAGGTTGTACAGCTCGTTCCCGTCTATGATCAAATTGTTTAGGGAAGCCGGAGCCTTCGTGCCGTACACGGCGATCCCGTGCGCATCCCGCCCGGACAGGCTGGAGGTGAGCGTCGCCGTATTTTTGATATCGTGGATTTTATTGTCGCGAATCTCGATATGGCTTCCCGCGCCATGAATGAAGATGCCCATCGGGACTCGGTTTCTCGTGCTCGTCTGCAGATTGCGGATCTCGAAGCCTTTAACGACGATATAGCTGGCATCCTCGATCTCGATCAGGCTGTCCTCCGAAGCTACGCTCAGGCCGGTTCCGTCTATAATCGGCGACTGCGACGCGTAATTTTGGAAGGTAATCGGTCCGGCCGCGGCCGAGCCGGAGCGCGTAATTTTCAGCTTTTGATTATAGACGCCGCCCATGACATGCACCGTACTGCCTGCGGGAACCGTATTGGCCGCCTTCTGCAGCGTTTTCCAGGCGGTCGCCGTACTCGTCCCCGCGTTGCTGTCGCTGCCGGTCGTCGATACGTAATAATCCGTGCCTGCCGCATACGAGCGCCCTTCCGGGGCGGCAGCCGAAGAAATTCCCAGCACCGCCAACACGGCTGCAAACAGAACTATCCACTTTTTCATTCCTCATTCATCTCCCATTCTCTCATTTTTTAAATCCGGCTTACTCCAGGCATGATGTCATTCAAGCCGATGTATAACCGATGGTTTCGTTGGCCGCCTCACTCCCTTTCCCAATTGCTCGCACGCTGCTCCGGCATCGCGCCGCAGCGCGTCTCCCGACTGTTCTGACGGTCGGCCTCACCTCCTTTCCGAATTGGCCCCCGCGTTTCCCGGCACTGTGCCGCAACGCGCTTCCGGCCCAACTGTCACGCCTATTGGCCCCACTGTCTTGTCGCTTTGCCTCGATCGTATCCCCGATATCTCGACGCATCGCGACTCTCGATCGCCACGTTCATTCGTTCGCCGCTTATATCCGCCGAGCCATAAACTCCCGCACCTCGTCCGCCGTCGGCGCTCCCTTGACGCCTCCGACCCGAAGCGTCGCCATTGCGCCGCAGGCCGACGCGTAGCGAAGGCTCGCCTCGGGAGACGCGCCTTGCAGAATCGCATAGAGAAATCCGGCGTTAAAGGAGTCTCCCGCTCCGGTCGTATCGATTGGATCGACGCGGAATGCATCGACATGGGTCCACTCTCCGCCAGGCCCCAGCAAGGACGCCCCCCTGCTTCCTCGCTTCAAGGCGACAAGCCCGCGTTTCGCGGGAAGACGGCCGGCCAGTTCGGCAGGATCGGAGGTGCCGAAAATATGCTCGGCCTCCGTCTCGCTTGGCACGAAATAATCGGTGCAGGCCAGCAGCGGCTCGATGAGCTCGCGATCCCAACGCTCATGAGGATCGTAGCCGGTATCGAAGCTGGTCGTCACGCCCTTCTCGCGAGCTTGCCGGAACAGCTCCAGCCAATGCGGCTTCATACCCTCCTGCAGGAAAAAGGAGCCGAAATGAACATGGTCCGCCTCGCGGGCGATATCGCCCAACGGGATCAGGCTCGGCTCCATGAGCGGAATCGTGCCCATATAAGTGAGCAGCGAACGGTCGGACGGGGTGGAGAGCGAGAAGGTGACGCCGGTCTTCTCCCGGTCGGTCAGAGACACGCGATCCGCGTTGACGCCGTACCGCTTCAACTGCTCCAGGCAGAATCGGCCGTATTCGTCGTTGCCCGCGACCGAGACGAACCTGACCTCCACACCCAATCTGGCCAATACGCAGGCGGTAATCGCCGACGAGGAGCCAAGCGTCAGCTCGTACCGCTCGATCAGCTTCTCCTTGTTCGGCTCCGGCTTCACGTCCGGTCCCGATAAAATGACATCGGGGTTCAGCTCCCCGACAATATATACGACCTTGCTCATTTCATTGCCCTCCCTCTGGCTTGACGAAATGCTTCTCCTTGCGAAACGCGATCCACACCGCGATTCCCTGCAGCGTTCCCGCGCCGGCGAACGCGATCCAGAGCGCGTCCGCCCGCAGCGAATCGGCCAGCGGCAGCAGCACGATCAGCGGGACGGCCCGGCCGAAGTTCAGCAGAGTTTCGTACAGGACGACGGATTCGATCCGAAAGGCCCCCTTCAGCGGAAGCTTGTCCGTCTCGGTAAAAAATCGGGAAATAAACGTATTGTGATAGACGGGATTCAAGCAGGCGACCACAAGCAAAAATACGATCGTCTGCGCCGTCCCCATTCCCCCGGACAGGAGCAGCGCGCCCAGCACGATGCCGAACGAGCATACGCGCATGTAGACGGACGCGCGCTCCAGCCTGCCTCTGCGCGACATATACAGGCTGGAGGCGACCGAGACGAGCGAGCTCGCGGCAAGCGCGACGCTGACGATATTTTCGCGCTCGAACACCTCGTAGAGCAGCAGCGCCGGAATAAATAGCGTAAGCCCCTCCAGAAAACCGGTGCAGAACCAGAGTGCGAGCAGCCTCGTCCACAGCGGATTCCGCCGCGCCATCGGCAGAGTCAGGCCAAGCATGTAACGTCTCCTGCGGGACGGCTGCTTGCCGATGAACAACGAGATCAGGAACACGCCCGCGAATACCGCCAGCGTCAGCCCGAAGGCATACAAGTAACCGCCCAGGCTCAAGCCTCCGCCGATCAGCCAACCTCCCGCGAGCGGACCGATCAATCCGGCTCCCGTCAAAGTCACCGTGCTAATCCCCACGTAGCGAACCCGGTTCAGCTTGGCCGAAACATCGTACAGCAGCACCAGAATTCCGGCCCAGTAGAAGCCGACGGCCAGCCCTTGACAGAGCGCGATCGCGCCGTATACGCCGACGATTCTCTCGCCCAGAACCAGCACAAGCGCGAAAAACGTCATATGAAGCATTAAGCTGATCCGCAGCGTATGCAGCCGGTCGAATCTTTTGGCGACGCCGCCTCCTATCCAGAAGCCAATGGGCGTCAGCACGTAGAACAGCGCGTTATAGACGAGATTCAGCGAGAACGATTCGCTCAGCCGCAAAAAATAAATATTGAAGAAGGTCAAGGACACGGAGCTGCCGAAAATGAACAGCCCGTGCATCGCCAAGGTCAAGACCGCGTCGCGCGGCATGCGGTCCTTGCGAGTTTCCATGCGTCAGGCTCCCCCGGAACGCGGACGATCTGCGACCGCGCTCATTTAAAGCCGGTCATCGTCAGTCCTTTGATGAATTGCTTCTGGAAGATCAGGAAGATAATGATGACCGGAATCATGATCAGCACCGCGGCCGACATGACGACGTTGTAGTTGACCACGTTCTGTCCGTTGAAGAATACGAGCGCCAGCGGAACGGTCATTTTCGACTCTTCGTTCAAAATAATCAGCGGCCACAAATAGTTGTTCCACGCGGCCATGAACGAGAAGATCGCGAGCGCCGAGAGCGCCGGCCTGATCTGCGGCAGGACAAGCGACCGGAACGTCTTGAACTCGGAGGCTCCGTCTATTCTGGCCGCTTCGATCAGCTCGCTCGGAATCGCTTCGATAAACTGCTTGGCCAGGAAGATGCCGAACGCGCTGACCAGGTAAGGAATGACGATCGCCGACAGATCGTTGACCAGATTCAGCTTGGAAATAATGACGTAGGTCGGAACCATCACGATTTGAAAAGGCACCATCATCGTCGCCAGAATGACGACGAACAGCACGCGTTTGCCGCGAAAACGAAACTTGGCGAAAATATAGCCGGCCAACGCGCTCGTAAACATCGCGGTGACCGTAACGATGGCCGACGTCGACAGACTGTTGACGAACCAGCGGAAGAACGGCACCTCTCCCAGCACTTTTTTGTACCCGGATAGCGTCGGCTCGCGCGGAAGCAGATGATTGGACGCGGTCAATATTTCCGAATTGCTCTTGAATGAAGTCAGCACCATCCATAAATACGGCACGAACATCAGCAGAGACCCGATCAACAACACCGTAAACAGCAGCATATACGATAAACTTCGTTTTTTCCTCCGCATGTCGCCCTCCTTAATGCTCCCATTGGGATCGGCCGATCCGCATCTGGATCAGGGTCAGAACGAGAATGATCAGCAGCATGACGAAAGCCATCGCGGACGCGTAGCTCATATTCATGTACGTAAAAGCCTGGTCGTAAATGTTCAGCGCCAAAACGTAGGTTTCATGCAGAGGTCCGCCCTTGGTCATAATCTGGAATTGGGGGAACATCTGAAAATAAGAGATGCTCGTCATGATGAAAACAAACAGCATCGTGCGGCTGAGCATGGGCAGCGTAATGTTCCAGAAAACGTGCCACGGCGAGGCCCCGTCCAGCTCGGCCGCTTCGTAGAGCGACTCCGGAATGGAGTCGAGCCCCGCCATGAACAGCACGATATTGTAGCCGACGTCGGCCCAAAGCGTCATGATGACAATCGACAGCAAAGCGGTGGACGGATCGGTCAGCCAGTTGATCGAGTCCAGGCCGACCAGATTAAACGCCATATTCACGACTCCGCTGTCCGCGTTGAACATTGTCGTCCAGATGACGGCCGAGCCGGCCAACGGCGCGATCGCCGGGAGGAAGAACATCGTGCGGAAGCTGTTTTTCCAGAAGCCGCCGCGAATTTTGTTAATGCCGGCCGCAATCATCAGCGTGACGGCGATATTCACCGGAATCGCCACCAGGACGAAAACGAAGGTGACGCGCAGCGACTTGAAAAACAGGTCGTCGGCAAACAGCTCCTTAATATGCTTCAAGCCCGCGAACGGAACCGAAGAGGATAAAGGAGAATAATCGAAAAACATCAGCACCGTGCCGATTACGATCGGCAGGATGGAAAACACCAGAAACAAAAGCACGATCGGCGCCAGCGACAGCATGATAAATCTGCGCTCGGACACTTGCTGCTTCGACATCTATGAACCGCCTCCAATCGGGAACGGAGACCCGAAGGTCCCCGGTTCCGCCTCATCGATTACTGCTTGGCCTGAAGCATCTTGTTGATGTCCGTCTCCGCCTTCTTCAGACCGTCCTGCACGCTCGTCTTGTCGTGAACGATCTCGGCGTACACATCGATGATCACCTGGAAGAAATAATCCCGGTCGGCCAGCGGTCCGATCCAGCGTCCGTTCGGAAGAGCTTCCACGGCAGCCTTCACGAGCGGGGCGCTCTCCAGATACTTCGGATCTTCGGCTACGTGCTTGTTCGCCGGGATGGAAGAGGTGTGCAAGTTCCAGGCCAGCGCGTTCTCCTCCTCCATCATGAATTGAACGAACTCCCAGGCGGCCTGGCTGTTCGGGCTTTGCTTGGATACGACCTCGCCCCAGCCCGACTCGGAGCTGAATACGGCAGGTTGGTCGGTGAAGGATGGGATCGGCATGTAATCGAAGTTCTCGACGTTAAACGTGTTGATCCCTTCGGCGATCGTCCAAGGTCCCGCCGTCGTGATCGCCGACTGCCCCTTGAAGAAGATCATATAGGGCTCATCCGGCGTTCCCAGCTTGGTCAGATCGGTTACCTTGTGCACCTTGACCAGGTCGACCAGCTCCTGCATCGCCTTGGCGGCTTCCGGAGTCGAGAAGTTGACCTGCGTTTGATCGTCGTTCCAGAAGTCGGCTCCCTGCTGCTGAATAAACGCGAGGAAATAGAAAACGATGCTGTCGTTGGAGGTGATGTCCAGCCCCCGAACGGTAATTTTGTCTCCGCTGCGCCGGGTCAATTTCTTGGCGTCCTCCAGCAGCTCCGCCCAGGTGGACGGGTCCTTGTCGATGCCCGCCTCCTTGAACATCTGCGGATAACGCAGAGCCGCTGCGTTCTCGATGTTGAATTCGTGGGGAACGCCGTACACCTTGCCGTCGTATTGGAAGCCGCCGATCGCGGCCGGGTAGACCTCCGCCTCAAGCTCGGCCCCGTTCGCCGCAGGCTCCAGCAAGCCGTTCTTGGCGTACTCCCGCACCCAGGTGCCGAACATTTGCACGATATCCGGCGGGTTCTTCGTGTTCATCGACACGCGGATTTTTTGCACGAACGCATCGTACGGGAACACTTGCAGATCGACTGTTACGTTGGGCTTTACTTTCTTGTAATCCTCGATCAGCTTTTTGTTCGCTTCGACGAAGGACGGGTTCTCATGGACCCACCAGACGAGCTTGACCGGCTTGTCGTCGCTTTGTCCGTTGTTGCTCCCGGAATGGTTCCCCTTGTCAGAACAGCCTGCAAGCGCGAAGCTTGCCATCAGCAGAAGCGCCAGGATCGATGCCATTGTCTTTTTCATGAAACGTTCCCCCCGATTAATGGTTGATAGTTTCTGCAAAGCCTTATCCGCTGCGGTTAGCGCAGCTCCCCAATGAACGGCTTCTCCGCTTCGTACAATTCCTCGAACATCGCCTGGATTTCCTCCAGAGAGCAGACCGCGGACGTAAGCGGATCGATCATCAGCGCGTGCATCGCAGCCTCTTTGTCGCGATTCAGCACGGCGGTTACCGCCAGGTCGAAAAAGGCCATATTGCTTCTGCACAAGGCGGCCAAGTGCTCCGGCAGCCGTCCGAAATGCGTCGGGTGAATCCCGTTGCGATCGATCAGGCAGGCGACCTCGACGACCCCTTCGTTCGACAGATTGTCGATCAATCCGGTGTTGGCGACATTGCCGTAGATGACTTTAGGCGTATTATTGATCATGGCGTCCATAATGACGGCCGCGTATTCGTTGGACGATTCGAAACTGATCTCTTCCTCTCCGGAGATGCGGCGCAGTACCTGCTCGTCGTTCTCCCGTCTCCAGATCGGCCAATTGTTGGCGTAAAATCCGGTCCCTCCGTTGTAGCCGACTCCGCAATGCCGCTCGAGCAGGTCCTCCCTTTTCCGGTAGTACGGAATGTACTCCGAGAAATGGCCGCTCGATTCGGAGACGAACGCGCCCAAGTATTTCATCGCGTCCAGCCTGACCGGGTCCTTCCTCAGCAGCTCGGGATTTTTCATTCTCTCCTTGAGCTCGGGATACTGATCCTGCCCGTTTCGCGTCAACTCCACGAACCAGGACATATGGTTGATGCCCCCGGCCTTCCACTTCAGCTCCCCGTAGGGAACGCCCAAATATTTCGCAAGCTGCGAGGACGTGTTCTGGATCGAATGGCACAAGCCGACAACGGGAATCTCTGTCGTCTTGACGGTCGCCAGCGTCACCGCGGACATCGGATTCGTATAGTTCAGAATGACGCATTCCGGACAATAGGCTTCGATATCGCGGACGATTTCCAGCCAGGCCGGAAGCGTTCTCAACGTTTTGAACAGTCCCCCGGGTCCCAGCGTATCGCCGATGCACTGCTTCACCCCGTACTTGAGCGGAATCTCGTATTCGTACTTGACGGTTTGAAGCCCGTGAACCTCGATCTGATTAACGACGAAGTTCGAGCCCGGCAGCACCTCCTTGCGATCCGTGGAAGCGACGATGCTCCAGTTCTTCCCGGCGAGGGACACGACCTTCCGCACGAGCTGTCTCGCCAGGTCCAGCCGCACCGGGTCCAGGTCGATCAGGCCGATCGTCACCTCGTCGCCCAGGTTCGGAATGTTGATCATATCCACGACGATATCCTTGGTGAAGCTGCTGCCTGCGCCTATAATCGTCACTTTGTTCATATACCGGCTCCTCTTCGCTTCTTTCTTTGGGCCCAAAAAATCCCCTAAAACCCCGATAATTTTCGCCCAAAGTTTTCTAAACCCATCTTAATTCCTTTGGGGCAAAACTGTCAACACAAAAAAAGCCATTCCCCCGACCAATCGGGAAAACAGCTTGATCGCCTTCGCTTTATTCCGGGTCTAGCCCCGGCAGCGGCTCCGGCCCCGGAAGGGACGGAATTTACCTGAACGGGACCCCTTTCGTGGAACCTCTGAGAACCAATTCATAAGGAAGCAGCGCCTTGATCGGAAAGCTTAACCGCCCGTCCAAATAATCGGACAGCAAATAGGCGGCCGTCAGTCCGATCTCGAATTTGGGCACATGGATCGTCGATAGCGGCGGGGACGTATATTGCGAAATATCGATATTGTCCACCCCGAAGAAAGCGATGTCCTCCGGCACGCGCAGACCGGCCTCCGTCACGGCGCGCATGGCGGCGATGGCCATGACGTCGCTGGCTGCGAAGAAAGCGGTCGGCAGCTCGGACAGCGGCTCCTTCGCCAGCCGGCTGATCAATTCGAAGCTCGTCTCGATCTGCCAGTCGGCGTTCAGAATCCACTTCTCCTCGGGCTGGATTCCGGCCTCCAGCAGGGCGTAGCGGTAGCCGCGGAACCGCTTCTCGCGCGACATGTCCCCGGACAGCCCCAGACCGCCGATGAAGCCGATTTTCCGGTGGCCCTGCCCGATCAAATGCCGCACCGCCGCCTGCGAGGCGGATACCCGATCGTAAGAAACCGTCGGCACGGTCGGATCGTTCACGTCGACGCCGACGATAGTCGGAATATGCTTCTTCAACGCCTCGTAGATCGGCGGGTCGATCCCTTCGATAATGACCGCCCCGTCGATATGGCTGTCCTGGATGATCTGCTGCTGCACGGAAGGGTCCCGCAGCTCGTCCCTCGTATGAATGAAAGCCAGACCGTATCCTCTGTCGGTCAAGCCTTTCTCTATTCCCTTCAACACCTGCGAAAAGTACGGATACGAATAGTTCTCCTGCGGAAGCGAGATGATGCAGCCGGCGCGCTTGGACGGGACCGGCTTGGCGCCGCCGCTGCCGACCGAACGCCTGGACCATCCGCTCGTACGGTATCCGAGCTCCTTGGCGGCCGCCAGTATCCTTTCCTTCGTCGCGGCGTTAACGATCTTGCTGTCGTCGTTGTTCAGCACCCGGGATACGGTCGATATCGAGACGCCCACCTTTTCCGCTATATCCTTTAGAGTAGCCATCGTTTCACCGCCTCGTGAATTTTGGGCCCAAATCGAACCTCTTCATCATAGCGAAAACAGGCCGCATCTGTCAAACAGAAAAACCGTCCCCCTTGTGAAGAACCGCCTCCCAAATCGTTAGAGAACGTCTAACTTTTTGGAGGCAGTTCATAATGGGGACGGTCCCGATGCTTATTGCTCCGGCAGGGCAAACGAATCTCCGGTCCGTTCGATCCACGCCTTCAGCTTGCCGAGCAGCTCGGCCCTCTTGCCGGCATACAAGCTGTTATGAGCCATATTCGCCAGCTCGTACGGGTCCTCGTTCAGATCGAACATCAGCCACGACACGCCTTCGAAGCACACATACTTCCAGCCGTCGTTCGTGACGATTCCCCGCCACGGTTTGTCCACACTGTGCCCGTGGCCGGTCGGGACAACCGACTGCAAATACGCGGAATCCGGCTCCTCCGCTCCGTTCCCGGCTCTGTCCGGCAGGCGATGCGAGGAATAATCCGTGCCCTCCATCCATTCCGGAACGGCGACTCCGCACAGGCCCAGCGTCGTCGGCGCAACGTCCACATGATTGAGCAGCGCCCGGGATACGCCGGTCGTTCGGCCGTAAAAGGGCCGTTCTCCACCAATGACGAAGGGGACGCGGATCGCCTCCTCCCAGGGACTGGTTTTATGGAATTGGCCGTGGCTGCCGTGCATGTCTCCATGGTCACTGAAGAAGACGACATGCGTATCCAGATCCAGATCGGCGGCGCTCAGCGCTTCCCGGATCCGCCCCAAATTCCAGTCCAAATTTTCGATCATCGCATAGTAGCCGGCCAGATTCGTCCGGGCTTCCTCGCGAACCCGCGCAATCGGCGGCACGTTCGGACGCAGCTCCACGCTCCCGGAAGTGTGCTTCCCGCGGAAGACTTCGGGCGCCATATACGGATTGTGCGGCGCCTGCGCCGATAAAACCGCGAAGAACGGCCGACCGGCCCCCGACTTCTTCTCCTCGCCGCGCTCGCGGATATACTCGACAAACAAATTTGTCAGTTCGTCGGTCTCAAAGCCCGGCAGCCGATAGTGGAAAGCATCCTCTCCCGCTCCGCCATGCACCCAGCAGTCCCACGGACTGTTGTTGTTCTCGTAGCCGATCCAATGCCGGAACCCGCCGCGCCGTTCCGGCGGCACGATGTGGTACGCCGCGCGCCCCTGATTCTCGCGAAAGCCGTCCAAATGCCATTTGCCGAAATAAGCCGTCTCATACCCTTCGTCGTTGAGCACGTGGGCAATCGTAGGCTGCTCCTCCGGAAGCCGATGCTCGTGTCCGGGCACGCAATGATGCGGATAACGTCCGGTCATGAGCGACCCTCTTGTCGGGCAGCAGAGCGGAAAGCCGGACAACGCGCGGTTGAAGTGAACGCCCCCGGCCGCGAGATTGTCGATATTCGGCGTATGGACGTTCCCGTCCCCGTTGCAGCCCAGAGCCTGGGCGCGATGCTGATCCCCGAATACCCAGATGACGTTCGGACGATCGTTCGTTGCGGATTTGACGCTCATTGCGTTCTTCTCCTCTCCCGTTACCCTTTTACGCCCGAGGTCACGATTCCCCTGACATAGTATTTTTGCAGCGCGAAGAACAACAGCAGCACCGGAAGCGCAATCAAGGCGGTGGCCGACAAAATGTAATTCCATTGCACCGAATATTCCGTCTTGAAAATGCTAAGCGCCAGCTGCACGGTTCTCATGCTGTTGTCGTTGGTAATGACAAGCGGCCAGGTGTACTGGTTCCATGAACCGATGGACTTGAGCAGCGCGACGGTGGCGAACACCGGCAAGCTGGCGGGCACGTAGATTCGAAGCAAGGCCCGCAGGCGGGAGCAGCCGTCGATCTTCGCCGCCTCGTCCAGCGCCTTGGGAAACTGCAGGAAAAATTGCCGGAACAAAAATACGCCGAAGGGATGGGCAATCTGCGGCACGATGAGGCCGAGATAGGAATTGAGCAGGCCGATCCCGCCTTCCCCCCACAGGTCGTTGCCCCCGAACAACGGAAATTGCTTGATTTTCAGAAATACCGGGACCAGAATGACTTGCTCCGGAATCATGAGCCCGATAAGCGAAAAGAAGAACAGCAGGTCGCGGCCTTTGAAGTTTAATCGGGCGAACGCGTAACCCGCCATCGACATGATCACCAGACCCAGACTCACGGTGATTAGCGTAACGACTAGCGAATTGGTGAAATAGCGCCCCCAATCCCCCTGCCGCATCGCCTCCGAGTAGTTGCTGAGCGAGAAGGATTGCGGCAATATCCGGAACACGGGAGACTGGATCTCCGCCATCGTTTTGAACGAGCTCAGGAGCATCAGCGCGAACGGCAGCGCGACCGTCGCGGACACGAGCGCGATCGCGGCACACAGCAGCATTTTACGGTACAACGGCCGCTTCAACGCAGTCCCCCCTTAATCTTCCCCATACTTTTTCCTCGAGCCTCCGAACCGGTAGTTCAGCGCGGTGATCAATACGACTCCGCACAGCAGAGCGACCGATTGCGCGGAAGCATAGCCCATCTTGAACTCCGTGAACGCCCGCAAATAGATCTGATGCACCATCGTCGTCGTCGAGTTGACCGGGCCGCCGGAGGTCATGACGTTGATCTGCTCGAAGACGTTAAAGGAGTTAATGACTCCCGTCACGAACAGGAAGAAGGTCGCCGGAGCGAGCAGCGGAACGGTAATGTTCGCGAACTGCCTGAACCGGCCGGCGCCGTCGACCTCGGCCGCCTCGTAATAATCCTTCGGAATCCCCTGCAATCCGGCCAGGAAAATAATCATGTTATAGCCGATCCCTTTCCAGATGCTCATCGCGATGACCGAGGGCAGCGCCGTCCGGGGATCCAGCAGCCATTGCACGGGGTTAAAGCCCAGCGCGCTCAGTACGCGGTTAAACAGCCCGTAGGTCGGATCATACAGCCACATCCATACCATGGATACCGAAACCATAGAGACGATATGCGGCATGAACACAAGCGCCCGCGCCCAGGAGGTCTTGATCAGAGTCGTATTGAGCAGCACGGCGGTGAGAAGACCGAGCGCCATCGTCGGAATCAAAGTGAACGAGAAATAGACGGCCGTATTCCTCATCGCCTTCCAGAACACCTGATCCTGCAGCATGTCATCGAAATTGCGCAATCCGACCAGCTTGCTTCCCGAGAACAGATTAAAATCCGTGAAGCTGTAATAGATCACCTCCGCGATCGGGATCAGCAGAAAGTAAGCGAACAGAGCGTAAAAGGGCAGAATGAACAGATAACCCGAGCGGTCCGTAAACACGTTTTTGCTGCGCAAGTATCGCATAATGGCCTCCGCGCTTATCGCCCGATTTCTTTCTTCAGCTCGGCGACGGCGTCCTTAAGCGCCTCCGCGACGGGCTTCACTCCGTACATCGCTTCCTCGTACCCTTGATTGGCGTATTTCTCGAACAGCGGCGACCAGGTAACTTTCGGTCTGCCAACCCCGATTTGAACCGCTTCCATAATCGCGGCATTCATCTCCGGATCCATTTCGACGAAGCGGTCGGACAGCGATTTGTTCACGACCGGAACCATCAGCTCCTTCATTCTCAGCTCCGCCCGCTCCTTGCTCAGGAAGAACTCGATCAGTCTCCAGGCTTCGTCCTTCTGCTTGCTCGTGCTGGCAATCGAGAACAGACGGAGACCGTTGAAGGTGGACGGCTGCTTGCCCGGCACGTTGCTGACTACGCCGATCTTGCCCTCCAGGCTCGGATCGTTCCTGATCATTTCGCCGATCGCGTCCGGAGCGATATACGTCATCGCCGATTGGCCCAGACGGAAAGGAACCGTCTCCGCTTTCTGAGCATCGTAAGGAATCGAATACTGCGACAGCTCCTTGACGAACTCCAAAGCTTCCACCGCCGCCGGCTCGTCGAAGACCGGCGTCTCGTTCGACTCGTCGACGACCGCGCTTCCGTTCTGATGGCCGAAGATTTCCAGCCAGAACGAACCGTTCTGCTTCGGCACGTCGAACCCGCCCCGGACCGTCTGGCCGTTCTCGACGACGGCCAGCTTCTTGGAATAGTCCATCAGCTCCGCCCAGCTTTGCGGCGGCCGTTCCGGATCGAGATTCGCCTCGGCGAAGTAATCCTTGCGGTAGGCGAAAACGTTCGGAGACGGCATGTAGCCCATTCCGTAAATTTGGTCCTTGTAGCTGCCCAGCTTATAAATATTGTCGATGATGTCGTCCTTGCCGGCCCAGCCGTCGATATACTCGTCGAGCGGAGCGAATTGCTCCAGATTGGCGCGGCTGGCGATGTTGATAATGCCGACCTCGAACAGATCCGGAGCCGTTCCGCCCGCGAATGCGGTGTTCCACTTGGCTTCCACGTCCGCGTAAGGGATATAGTCGATCTCAACCTTAATGTCGGGGTTTTGCGCTTCGAAGGCTTGAATATCGGAGGCGACGCTGCGGGTTAACGCTTCGTTGGGGCCCGAGCCCCTCATCCAGAATTTAAGCACCTTTTGCTGTGCCTGTCCGGCTCCGGACTCGTTTCCTTTGCTTAACTGGTCGCCGTCGCCCGCTCCGGAGCAAGCGCCCAGCGCTATGGACAGCGTAACGACCGAGGCGAGAAGCCCCCCTGTTTTTCTGTTCATTCCGATTCTCCTTTAGGATTTTGTAATGGCTTACAATCACATGTTAAAGGAGCGGAGCACGGCGAACCATACGAGCCGATTAGACTTTGTTTCGTTCAATCCAGCTTTCTTCGCCGCGGTCTGTCTTGTCTTGCGGCTCGCTTAGATTGGGTTTCGGCGATCTTAGAGAATCGACGTATTGAGAGGGCGTAATCCCGTAATGAGCTTTGAACGCAGTGCTGAAATGCGCTTCGCTGGCATAGCCTACTTCGGCCGCCACGCGATTGATCTTGTGGCGCAGAGTCGCCAGTCGCTGCTTCGCCTGTTCCATTCGGACTTCGATCATGTAGCGGGTAATCGTCTTGCCGGTCTCTTTCTTGAACATTTGCGACAAATAGTTTTCGTTCAGATGCACTTGTTCCGCCAGCACGGTCATCGACAGCTTGTCCGCGTAATGCTCGCGGATATAAGCCATGATCCGATTCGTCGTCTCGCTGTACACGAACGTGCGGCGATAGGCTGTCTCCTGCATTTTCCGCAAATGCCGCCGAACCGCATCCCGAAGCTCCTCCCAGTAAGCGAGCCGATCCAATTCTCCGAAAGCGTCGGGACGCTTCGCGTCGCGCTGTCCGGTCTCTTCCGGCAACTGGGCCTCCATCCGCTCCAGGAAGGAACGGAACGCCTCCTTGGCCTCCGCGGGATCCACATTCCTGATTTTCAAGGCATCGAGCTTCTCCAGCACGCTCTCGATCAAGCCGGGCTCCAGCAGCTCGGCGGATTTCAGCGGACGCATGAGCTCGGCCAGCTCGGCGTGCTCCTCGGACGGGTCCGAGCTCATGCCGGCATTCGCCGCGTTCACGCTCATCTCCCCCGTATAGAACCGGCAGCGGAATGCCCTCTTCGCTTTCCTGAATTCATTCTTCACCGCTCCGGCGGACGAGAAAGCCGCCCCGATTCCGAACGATACCGTGTAGGAAAAGCGAAGCCTCGCTTCCGCGCCCCAGTCTCTGCACCGGCTTGCAAGCTCTTCCCCGGAAGGCGGAGCCGTGTCGGTGAAGGCAAGCAGCAGTGCCGCATTGTCCCCTTCATCGACAAAGCCTTGCAGCCGCGCCAGAGGAAAAGATTGGGCCGCCCACCGCTTGCAGGCTTCCAGCAGCGTTGAAGACGCGGCGTCCTCTTCCGTATTCGGCGTCCCGTCGCGGCCGCAGATCAGCCAGCGCATGGCGCCCTGCAGCATTTCCGGCGGCAGCCAGTCCTCGGGACTGTTCAGCACGTCCCGGAGCTGCCAGCGGTCTTTAGCCTGCGTCCGTCCGCTGCGATCCTCCGCCATTTTCCGCAGAGCGGCCACGATATCCTGATCGTCCGTTTCCGCCTTCAGCAGATAGTCCTTCACTCCGATTCTCAGCCCGTGACGGACGAACTCGAATTCGTCGTAATTGCTCAAAATAAGAAAGGAAATTTCCGGATTCAGCTTGCTCGCCTGCTCGATCAGCTCCAGGCCGTCCATAACGGGCATTTTGATATCCGTGATCACAATATCCGGAGCGGAGGACATGCACAGGGTCAAAGCCTCCCGTCCGTTGGCCGCCAATCCGGCGATCTCGAACTCGTCCCCGTTCTGCCGGATGACGTGCTCGAACCATTGACGAATCGGTTTCTCGTCGTCGACAATCAATACTTTTAGCATCCGCTGTCCCCCCTAGCTGTTATCCTTGATCGCCGGTATGCGAACCGTAACCCTCGTTCCGCCTTCCTCCAGCCGCTCCAGCTCCACTCCGTACGTCTCCCCGAAATGCAGCTTGATTCGCTGCTCTACGCTGCGAATGCCGAGACCGCGCCGCCCTTTGTCGAGATCGATTCCGACTCCGTCGTCTTCGATCGCAATCCATACGTCCCCTTCCCGGATTCCGGCTCCGATCGTAATCAGGCCTTTGCCCGGCTTCGGTTCGATTCCATGGAAAATCGCGTTCTCCAGCAAAGGCTGCAGCAGCAAATTCAGCGTTTTACAAGCTCTCACATCGTTTTCGATCCGGAACGCGACATCGAACTTATCTCCGTAGCGAACCTTCTGAATCAAAATGTAATCCTTGAGAAACTCCATCTCCTCTTCGAAGGTTATCGTTTCCTGTCCCTGCCTGAAGCTTTGCCGAAGCAAGCGAACGAGAGAGATGATCATCCGGTTGACCATGGCGGTATCGTTCGTTTTGGCCATCCAGCGTATTGAGTTTAAGGTATTGTACAGAAAGTGGGGATTGATCTGGGAATAGAGCGCCTGGATTTCCGCGGATCGCTTCAATTCGTTTTCCCGTCTGACCTGGTCCAGCAGCTGTTCGATCCGGACGAGCATCGTATTGTATTTTTTCATCAGGAAGCCGATCTCATCCTTCCGGTCGACGTGCACCGGGACGTTGAAGTCCCCGCTCTGCGCCTGCTGCATCGAGCGAACCAGCCTTTTGATCGGAGCTGAAATCCGATAAGACAAATAGTAGGACAGAACGAACAACCCGGCTAAAATAAAGGCCGCCGCATACAGAATCAGATCGCGAACCTGATTGATGTCCTGCAAGAGAACGGATACCGGCGTCGTTTCCACCAGAATCCAGTCCATCTGCGGCACCTTGCGGAACGTAATCAGCGAGCTCTCCCCTTCCGCTTCCGCCATGAAGCTGCCGCTGGCGTAGGGGGACAGCTTGGCGAAATAAGCTTCGTCCGAGATGGAGCTCCCGACGGCCGACTGGTCGCGCGCGGACAAAATCCGCCCGGCCTCGTTGACGATTCGCAGCTGTACGCCCGTTAAGTTTTTATAGGCATCGAACAGCAGACGCTCCTCGAAGTCCAGAACGAGCAGACCCAGCTCTTCTCCGGTGTAGATATCGCGCAAATAACGCGCGGCGGAGAAAACATACTTCCCGTGGTGCAGATACGTATCGCTCCAGTACATTTTATTTTTGTCGGGCATCCGTTCCCTCATTTTCAGCTCTTCGCCGAAATCGTACTGCCCCTGCTCGTCCGCCGAGCTCGAATAGACCGCCCCGTTAAATCCGATAAAGGCGGTCGAATATTTCAAGTGTTCAAAATAGTTCCCCGTATCTCCAACCGTCTCGACGACTCGTTTCAGCGCCCTGTATTTTTCGTATTCGGTGGAACGGGTGCTGCCTCTTAACCAATCTCGAACGTTCGGATTCAAATAATACATATTCGAAACCGACAGCATGTTCTGATTGATCGCTTCCAGCTTCTCCCCCACCTGCTGCAGCAGAAGCTGCTTGGACTCCTTGACCTGGCGCACGATGCTTTGTCTCGCGGCCTCGTACGCAACGGAGGTGAGCACGACGATGCCGATCAGGAACAACGGCGCGATCGTTACGAAGAGCTTGTTTTGAATTCTCATGTTGTTAAACGTTCCGGTCAGCATCCGCGCCGCCGCCTTCCCTCGCTGTCTCGCCGGCCGCCCGAAAAGAAGTATGCGCGGGTCGAACCGAGCTTTCTTATCGTATCACACTTCTTCCGCGAAGGGAGCCGGACAAAATTGCGCCGCGATGGCATGCAAAAAACGCGGCCCGTATGGGCCGCGCTCGTTAATGCGATTAGTTGATCGTCCAGGAATCGGCAATGATGCCCGCCTGTTCGATGTATTGGTCGAAGCTGTCGCGAGTCGCGGTGAACGTAACGATATAGGCTTTGCCCTCGTGAATTTCCACCGTCTGGGCCCAGGTCAATTCCATGTCTCCCTGCTTGCCGGTATAAGCGATATAGGCCGCATCTATTCCTTCTTCGTCGCTCAGCTCTTCTTCCACGATGTTAAAATCCTGGATCAGCTGCCCGGAGCCGAGCTGCTGCTTCGTAAGCTCGATATAGTCCTTGGCGTTGATGCTCTGGCCGCCAAGATCCTCGACGATAAAGTTAATGTTCTCGTTAAACGTATCGTTGGCGCCTTCCGACGGCGCGATAAAGGCCGCGATGCCGACCAGGCCTTCCTTCAAGGTCCAGTCTTCCGGATATTGAATGGTCGTGCCGAACGTCTTGTCCTCGAACAGCTTGTAGCCTTCCGGAACGGACGCGGGCTCGTTCGCTTCGGCGGACGGACTCTCGGACGCAGACGGCGATTCCGACGGGCTTTCGGACGGCGACTCCGCCGGCGAAGACGAAGGCGAGGACGATTCCGACGCGGACGGCGATTCCGACGGCGCCCCTCCATTGTTGTCCTTACCGCCGCAAGCGCTCAGCGCCAAAGCCAGCAGCGCCAGAAACAACGACATTTTCAACAGATTTGCAGATGGTTTCTTCATTCTCCATTTCCCCTCTCTCTATGGACGTTCAGGGAAAATTTCCCTTTCCCTAAGCGCCTTCGACCAGACTACAGCATTTCTCCCGCGAAGTAAACTTATTTAACCTTATCTTTAGGTAACGTTCCCCTTCGTTTCCGGTCTGGAAAAATAAACAAAAAAAGCATTCCGCCCCTTGCAATCGAGGGACGAAATGCTTTGCGCTAGAAGGGGCAAGCCAGAGGACTTGACCCCAACCTGCCGATTACAAGCCGGCTGTTCTTTTTACTCTTTTACGCCGAATCTCCCGTGCCGGTTGGCTTCAGAGCCCGCAGGGACACGGCCACCGCCCGCCAAAATTCCATCGTGCCGGTCGGATCGCTCATCTGCGCCACGACGCTTGCTCCGAATTCGGTCACGAACCACTTCGGCGCGGGAATCTTCGCCGTTGCGGTCTCCAATTGCTTCGTCAGCGTATCCACCATGCCCGTCAGCCGCGCAACCTGCGCGTTTAATTGCTCGAACGCTTCCTTCTCTTCCTTCGTCATCGGCTTATCCTCCTCCCCGGCCGCGTAACGGCCGTAGAAATCCGCCTCCATCGCGTTAAGATCGACGTTCCCCTGGATGCCGGCCACCCGGCCCTTGTCCGAATACTGGAACACCGACCATCTATCCCAAGTGGGATTGCTCATCGGCTTGTCGACGCCGTAATGGGCGATCCAGAGCGGCCAACCGGCGAGCTCCTTGCCCAAATAGGTTTTGGCGAAGCTGGCACCGCTGTAGATCATGGCGCGTCTCCCGCTCACCCGCTCCAGCTCCGTCAGAAACGCCGCGCACCACCGGGTCAGCGCGGCGGCCCCCAGCTTGGCCGCTTCTCCCTCCACGTCGAGCGCAAGCGGCCAATGGCAGGGGTATCCGGCAACGGCTGCCGCAAAATGGCGCGCCTCCGCGACGGCCTCGTTGTTCTCCGGGCGCGCATAATGGTAGTAGCCGACCTTGACGCCCGCAGCGTTTGCCCCCAAGGCATTCGTCTTCAGCATAACGTCTGCGCCGGTCACTCCTTCGGTCGCCTTAACGAAGGCGTATCGGACGCCATCCGCGGCGACTTTGGTCCAATCGATAACGCCCTGCCATCGGCTCACGTCGATTCCTTTTATATTTGTGCTGCTCTTTGCTTGCATACGGCTTCACCTCCGTGCTTATATCCTATTCAGGATCAACCGCCGCGGAGGCGACGAATGGACCGATCCTCCCGAATTCCCGGTGATTGCTGCCGTTCAAGCACGTCAAAAACGCATCCCCCGAGAGCTTCGGAAGACGCGTCGTTAAAGGATTTATTTAGTGGTGCTGATGAAGGGATTCGAACCCCCGACCTACGCATTACGAATGCGTTGCTCTACCAGCTGAGCTACATCAGCAAATCCTTTATTATCTTAGTCATTCCGGGAGAAAAAGTCAAGCGTTTTGTCCCTGGTATTTTATGGTCTTTGCTCAAACGACATGAAACACCTTGTTCGAACGCATTTCGCGCCTTTCCGCAGGTGCGCTCCCCGACGATTGTTCGCTGCCGATTCCGCTGATCATTAGATGCAGCTGGCGCTTCAGATCGACTTCGTACGGCTTGGGCAGCAGCTCGCCGCCGGAGGTGCGAATGACCCGTACGATCGGGCGCTGCTTGCTGTCCTCGTGCAGAGCGGACACGACGCCCAGCTCGCCCGTATTCAGCCGCACGGACGTGCCTCTCGGGAACAGCGCCATATTGTCGCGCAGCCTGCGTACCTTGTCCATATCGTACAAGGTCCCGGCGCCTCCGTACAGCACCTCCAAAGCTTCATGCGGCAGCATCGGCGTCCCGTTGTCGCGGCCGTTCACCAACGTATCGAACCTGTCGAAAATACTGATCCATTGGTGATGGGGATGAATCTTCTTCCCCTCCAGCCCGAACGGGTAGCCGCTTCCGTCCAATCTTTCGTGGTGGAACAAAGCGCAGTGGGCGGCTCTAATCGGGAAGCCGCTGTCGCGGATCAGCCTGTAGCCCAGCTCGGCATGCTTCATGTGCAGCGGGTCATTTTGCGCCGCGCGCGCCTTCAGCCCGTCCGGAAGCAGCAGCCTGCCGATGTCGTGCAGCATCGCGCCGATCGCCAGCGCATGCAGCTCCTCTGCGGCCAAGCCCTCCTCCAGGCCGAGCCGGGTCGCGCAGACGCCAACGTTCATCGCATGCTCGAGAAAATGCTGCTTGTCCCCGTCCGCCAGCGTCGTCGTCAAGTAAACCGGCAAGCTAAGCTCGTTGCGCCGCGATTTCAAATCTTCTATCAGCAGCTTCGTTGCGTCGCACACAAAACGGACGACGCCCTGGGACAACTTCTCCCTGCCGCCTCCTTGCAGTTCCTCCACGCTGTGCACCATCGCCCCGTGCATAACGATCATCGTCTCGTCGCGGATCGCCTGGTCCGGAGCGATATCCTCCGTCCCCTGCTCCTCGATATGCAAATACGGCATGCCCAGCTGCCGCAGCTTGGCGATTGCGTGCCCGGTCAGCACGAAACCTCTTCCCGCCAGTACATGGCCTTGTTCCGTATAGATAGACCGCCCCAGCGTCATTCCCGGGCGACATTGACTCGTATGCATAATAATCATGCCTTCCACTCCCTTTTCCGCGTGCGGACACCGCATGCCATTCCTTCCCTCATCGTAGCGGAAGACTTCGTCATATGACCAGTGACGCCTGTCACTGTTTCCGTCATATCGAGGGCTCCGGACGGCCGCGGAAAGAGTTGCACCTGTTTCTAATGCATCCGATCCATTATAATGGAAAAGAAAGGGGAGAAGGCAGCATGCTCAGAGTACTGATTGCCGACGATCAAGCGCTGATGAGGGATGGCTTGCAGACGATCCTCCAGCTTGAGGACGATATCGAGGTCATCGCCACCGCCGAGAACGGAGAAGAGGCTTGCCGTCTTGCCGCGGCTCACGATCCGGACCTGGTATTGATGGACATCCGCATGCCGGTCATGAACGGGATCGAGGCAGTCAAGAAGCTGCGTGCCGAGTCTCCGCGCACGAAAGTGCTTGTCCTGACGACATTCGACGAAGACGAATATATAATCGAGGCCCTTGCCGGGGGAGCGGTCGGTTTTCTGCTGAAGGACATTCCGACCGACAAGCTGCTGCAGGCTATCCGCGATGCGGCGCGAGGAGAGCTCATGCTTCCGTCGCCCATCGCCGCCAAGCTGGCGGCCAGACTGGCCGCGCCCGCCTCGGCCGCAGCCCGCACCCGAAACCGCGCCGCCGACCTGAAATTCACCAATCGGGAGATGAGCATCATCGCCTTGATGGTGGAAGGGCGCACCAACAGAGACATCGCCCAGCAGCTGTTCATGAGCGAAGGCACCGTCAAAAATTACATTAGCGCCATCTACGACAAAATCGGCACGAACGACCGGACGCAGGCCGTCATTTGGCTCAAAGAAATGGCGGTCGTATGACCGCCGTCCCCGTTCGCTTCACACGATTCCTCCGCCTTGCATAGAATGGGGTGACAACAGCCCATGCCGATTAGGGGGAATCCAGATGAACGGGCAGACTTTAATGCTCCCGATTCGTACGCGCACGTTCACCGCGAAGAACGTCAAGGTTAACGTGCCTTATATCACCGGAGGCACGACGCCTGCGGCGCAGGAAAAAATGAACAACGCCATCGCGGCGGCGACGCAGCGGCTTATGAAGGATCAAGGCTTTCCCAGCAGCGATATCCAGCAGATGGACGGCACGTACGAGATCAAGACGAACGAACGAGGCGTGCTCAGCCTTTCCCTGCTCAATTACGTGTTCACGGGCGGGGCCCACGGCAACACGCTGCAGCGTTCGCTGACTTTCGACGCCGACACTGGACGCAGCTACAAGCTCGGCGAGCTGTTCAAGCCGGGCGTCGACTACAAAGCGCGCCTGAACAAAATCATCGAAGCGCAGATCAAGTCGAGGTCGCTGCCCATACTCGGCCCCTACCCCGGAATCAGCGACGACCAGGAGTACTATATCGCCGACAAATCGCTCGTCATCTACTTCCAATTATACGATCTCGTCCCCTATGCCTGGGGCTTCCCCTACTTCCCGATCTCCGTGTTCGAGATTCAGGATATTATCGACGAAGACGGACCGCTGGGCACGATGATGTATTGAACGCCGGGGGCTGTCCCCTGAGCGTACCAAGCTGCTTGGAAAGATAATCGATATTAACGATACAAGGGGTATGTACCTCCTTCCGATGCTATACGCTCCTGAAACCTGAATAGGTAAACCCGTTAATCGGTGATTTCAGGAGCGTAGGAGGCATTCTCCAGGAGGTACATACCCCTTCTTTAATCTATCGAATATCTTAAGCAGCTGTGCTCAGGGGACACCCCCGCGTTAATCGCGGCCTACAGCGGCATCCGCTGCCCCTTGTGATCGACGAAGAAATCGTCGTCCTCGAGGCGCACGCGTCCTTCCAGTATCGCGAGAATACCCTCCGCGCTCTCGGAAGGGCCCATCGGCGCGGCCTGGCCGCCCATGTCGGTGCGAATCCAGCCGGGATGAACGGCGATCGTCCGAATGCCTCTGCCCTTCAGCTCGGAGCCGAGCTGCTTGGAGAAGTAATTAAGCGCCGCCTTCGAGAGCGCGTACGGATAATCGCCGCCGTACGCGGATGCGAAGCTGCCGGCCTCCGACGAAATATTGGCAACGACTGCCCCCGCATGGTTGGCCATGAGCGGAGCCAGATACTTGGCTGCGCTCATCGGTCCGAGCAGATTCACTTCCAGCGATTCCCGGACAAGCTCTATCGGCAGCTCGCCCAGCTTATGCTCCCTGCCGAGCAGAACGGCCGCGTTATTGACGAGACCGCCCAGCCGGATCCCTTCCGAGCCAAGCTTGTCCGCCAATGCCTTCGCCTCCGCCTCGTTCGTTACGCCGAGACGCTCGATTCGCACTTTCCCGGGATGCTTGTCCTTCAGTTCGTTCAAAGGACCGGGAACGTTCTCCGGATCGCGCACGCAGGCGATAACCTCGTGCCCCTTCTCCGCCGCCAGCTTGGCGAGCTCCAAGCCAAGCCCTCTCCCGGCTCCCGTAATCAGAATATGCATATCGCTTCTTCCTCCCGTCGTATGTTTTTCCCCAGCTTATCCATTTTACCACTTTCCCGCATCGATGTCGGAAGGTTTCAATCCTGCCCAAATATTCGGCACGTCGACCGCCTCCGGATGCTCGAACACGAGGAAAGCGGTCGGCAAATACCTCTCGCCGGAGGAAGAGGACGGCTTGTTGACGATCTCCCCGCCTTCCGTCACGAGCACCGTCGACGAACCGCCGTCCAGATTGGCGGCAATAACCGCGCCATGCTCCAGCAAAATTTCCTGGGCGTCGTACAGCGTCGCCCCGATGCTGTAACCCGGCTGCCGTCCGTCGATGAGGAGGAACAGCATCGCCCCGTCCTCTCGCTGCCCCATGACGGTGCGCGGAGCGACTCCCCAGCCTTGCGCGCGATTGGGAATCAGCCCTTTGCCGTTCACGATGATTCGGGGCGAGAAGCTGACCGCCTCGGAGATGCCGAGCTCCATCAGCTCGTCGAGCGAATATTTGCCGGCAAGCATCTTGCCGTTCTTGTCGATCCCGACGATCTGCACGCTTTTCGTATTGCCCAAGCCGTTATAGTAGACTTTGCCCTGGCTGATGACCAGGCCGATCGGCTTGAAGCCGTTCCCCTTCCAGTTCGGATCGGCAAAACCGCCCGCATTCACGCCCGCGATCGCACCCGTCCGCTTCACCATGCTGGACACCTTCTCGCCGCGGCCCGTTTTATTGGGCACGACCAGCCGTACCGTTTTCGGATCCCGCACGGTCAACAGATAGCCGTGAAAGCCTTCCCCGTCGACCTCTTGAATCGAAGTCGGCTCTTCCGCAGCCTGCTCCCCGGTTGTCGGCCCGTCTTCGGCAATCGGAATCGTATGCGTGTCGCGCTCCTCTCCCATCTCCTCGAACTGCTTCACGTAAGCCGCGACCCGTTCCCGGAGCGCCTTCTCCCCGATAATGTACTTCGCCCATTCTCTGTGCTGGGTCGTAATCAGCGTATCGGCCAGCATATAACGGTACGTGTTGCCGGACGGGGTAAGGTAGAACCAGCCCGCCAGCAGCAATACGGACAAGCAGCCCGTCACGAAAACAAATTTGTATAAGCTCCATAAGAACGACCGCTTCCTTCTGGCGGGCTTCCCGCTTCGGTTCGGCGCGGCCGGATTGGCTCTCCCGCTGCCCGCGGATAACGAAGACGCCCTGGAGGTTCTGGGCGGCAATGGCTGCACGGACGTCCACGCTCCTCTGCTCTCTAATTTCGTACCTCTTTTATACGAGCGATACCGTCAGGTTGTTGCATTCCTGCATACGACTCTTCTGTTTGTAGGGTATAATGAAGGGAACACAAGCCAACGAGCAGGAGGAACGAGCCTTGACCGCCAACGAAAATCATACGATCCGCACCTATACCGACGGTTTTCCGCTTTACGAATTACAGGAAATACATACCGATTCCTCCTTTGCGATCTGTCCCGAGCGCGGCGGAATCGTCATAAGCTGCCGTCTGCACGGCCAAGAGCTGTTTTATTTGGACCGGGAGACGTTTACGAACCCGCAGGCGAATATTCGGGGCGGCAATCCCGTGCTGTTCCCGATTGCGGGCCAGCTCGTGAACGGGGAATACGAGTGGAACGGCAAGACGTACCGGATGAAAAATCACGGCGTGGCGCGCACGTCGGCATGGGAAGTCGCGGAGACGGGCACCGGGGATTCGGCTTATATTACGCTGCGTTTGCGCAGCAGCGAGGAGACGCTGGCCGCTTACCCGTTCGAATTCGAGCTAAGCTTCACCTATCGTCTGAAGAACGGCGTTCTGTCGATCGAACAGCAATATCGCAACTTGTCGCGAGAGCCGATGCCGATGGTCGCCGGATTCCATCCGTATTTTGCCGCGGAGAGCAAAAACCTCATCTACGATACGGACGCCGCTCGCATGCTGGATTACAACGACAACCGTGAAAAACCGTTCGAAGGGCACTTGGCGCTGGAGGGCATGGTCGAATCCGCCGCCCTGCTGGATGCCGGCAAACGGGAAATTGCGTTCCCGCTGCGCCAAGGCCGCAGCGTTCGCCTGAGCTACAGCGAGCAGTTCCGTTATGTTGTGCTGTGGTCGGTCGAAGGCAAGCCGTTCGTCTGCGTGGAGCCTTGGACCGCGCTGAACGAGGCGCTGAACGACAAGAAAGGGCTGCTTATGATCGAACCCGGAGAGAAGCTCGAGCTGAACCTCAGCTTCGCCCTGGATAAGTAAGCTTGCCGCCATAGCAAAGCAGCAGCCCGCACGGCGATGTGCGGGCTGCTGCTTTGTTGGTTTTATTCTCAGGCTTCCATCGAACCGATCAGGCCGTCCAATCGGTCGATCGTCTCCGCCAGATCCGACGGTCCATTCTGCTTTAGCAAGGCCAGCATCCCTCGCGCCAGCAGACGATGGCCCGCGGACGGCATCTCGATCATTTCCTTCAGCAGCGCCAACGCCTCGTTCAGATCCCTTCGCAGAACCTCCGAAAATTCGCAGGAGACGATTCGACTTTTAATCGCGGCCAGCAGCCGGAGCTCCTCGGTCAAATCCTCTTCCGTTACCCCCGCCAGGCACCGAAGCTTGACCAGATCCAGCGGAGGCAGCAGCGGCGTTTCTTCGGAGCGGAGCATGCCGTTCACCAGATCGTCCAGACGACGCGTAATAAACCGGCTCAGCTGCCGCCCGTCGAACACCAATTCCCCGAAGAGCAGCGCTTCGAAATACTGCGACCACATCCCCGACACCAACGCGCACGCATCCGCCAAATAAAGGGTCGCGGTTTCGCCGTAGATCGCCATCAGATGGGAAGCGTTCCATAGCTGCGAGCGGGCCCGAAGGCGAATGATCATCTGCTGGATCTGCGGGTGCAGACCGGTGAACGGTTCCTTCAGCAGCATTTTCATGAAATCCAGATGCTGATGGACAAAGCGATATTGGCGTTCGAGCTGGATGGCGAACTTCTCCCGGGGAGGGAGAATCGTCTCCCCGGGATGCTCTCTCATTTCCAAGTACAGCATTTCTCCATAATAGTCGATGACCGAGACGAGAAGATCGTCCTTGGATTTGAAGTAAAAGTAGATGGAGCCTTTCGCCATGCCCAACTCGTCCACGATTTCCTGGATCGATGTCGCGTTGAAGCCTTTGCGGGCAAAGCAGCGAATCGCCGCCTCGAGAATCAGCTTTTTTTTATCCTGCATGGCTGACTTCCCTTCCTTCCGACGGTAACCCGTTCATCATGCATTCGCATTTTTCGGTTTGCGTCTCATTTTCATCAACAGCTCGTAAATGATCGGAACGATCAGGAGCGTCAGCAGCGTGGAGCTGATCAGACCGCCGATAACCGTCACGCCGAGCCCTTTGGAAATGATGCCCGCGCTCTCGAAGCCGAACGCCAGCGGCAGCAGCGCGCCGATCGTCGCCAAGGCGGTCATCAGGATCGGCCGCAGACGCGTGCCGCCCGCTTCGAGCAGCGCCTCGCGAGTGGACAGGCCTTCGCGTTCCTTGTGGATGACGCGGTCGATGAGCACGATCGCGTTCGTGACGACGATACCGATCAGCATCAGAGCGCCCATCAGAGCCGATACGCTGAGCGTCTCACCCGTCAGGTACAGCGCGACCAGGCCGCCGATAATCGCGAACGGCAGGGAGAACATGATCGCGAACGGCGCGAGGCCGCCGCCGAACGTAAGCACGAGCGCCAAGTACACGATGGCGATTGCCGCCAGCATCGCGAGTCCCAGCTGGGTAAACGTCTCGTTGATCTGTTCGGTGACGCCGCCGAACTGCACTTCGACGCCGGCAGGCAAATCCAGCTTGTCTACTTGGGCCTGCAGATCGCTCGACACTTTGGCCACGTCGGATTCCGTGATGTTGCCGGTCACGTTGACGACCATCTTGCCGTTCTGTCTGGCGATCGAGTTGGGAGACGTCCCTTCTTCGACGGTAGCGACTTCCCTGATCGGCACTTCGAATCCGAGCGGAGAGCGCAGCTTTTTGTTCAGAATGTCTTCTACGCTGTTGTATTCCGTTTGCTCGACCGCGACGAATACCTCGTAACGCTTGCCGTCCTCTTCGACCTGCGTCAATACGGGGCGGATGCGCTGCGGGCTAAGCTCCATCGCAATCTGGCCGGCTACGAGGCCGTATTCGCTCAGCTTCTCCTGATCGGCGACGAACGTGTACTGCTCGTACGTCTTGGACAGGCTGGTTTTTACTTTCTCGAAGGAATCGCCGGCATTCATCAGATCGGCGATCTGATTGGCGACCGGAGCGATATCGTCGAGCGATTCGCCGAAGACGCTTAAGCTGAATTGGCTTCCGCCAAATCCGCCGGTCTGATCCATCTCCGCCCATTCTCCGGTCGGAACGGCTTTGCGCAGCTCTTCGATGAGCGCCGACTTCTTATCCGCAAAATCCTTCGTGTCGCTGTCGTACTGCAGGAAGAACAGCCCCGACTTGGACGGTCCCGGCTGCAGGGGATTCTCTCCTCCGACCGAGTACTGCACGCTTGTGACGTCCGACTGATCCATGATGATTTTCTCGGCGGTCAGCGCCTTCTGTTCGACGTCTTCGATCCGATCTCCGGGATCGGGACTGTAGGTCACCATCGCGAATTTGTCTTCCTGGTCCGGCAGGAAGCTTGCGCCGATCAGCGGAACGAGGAACAAGCTTCCGACCAGCAGCGCGAACGAGATGACGAGCGTGATGATTTTATGATTCAGCGCGGCGGACAAGAGGCTGCGATAGCTGCGAGCCAGCTTGCCGCTGTTCTCTTCGTGATCGTGCCCTTTGCCTTCCTTCACGCCTTTCTTGAACATCTGATGAGCCAGCATCGGCACAACCGTAATCGCCACGAGCAGGGACGCCAGAAGAGCGAACACAATCGTTAAGGCGAACGGCAGGAAAATCTGGCCGACCATCCCGCTGACGAGACCCAGCGGCAGGAATACGGCGATCGTCACGATCGTCGAGGACATGATCGGCAGGAACATCTCTCTCGTCGCTTCCTTGACCAGCTCGCTGCCTTTCAGCTTCTCGCCCTTCAGCGACATCCGTCGATAGATGTTCTCGATGACGACGATCGAATCGTCCACGACCCGGCCGATCGCGACGGTCATCGCGCCGAGCGTCATAATGTTCAGCGTAATATCGAATTGCTTCAGGAACAGCACCGCAATAATGAGCGACAGCGGAATCGAGACGATCGAGATCAGCGTCGTGCGGATGTTTCTCAAGAACAGCATAATAACGATAACCGCGAACAGGGCGCCGAACAACGCTTTGCTGAGCATCGTCTCGACCGAGTCCTCGATCGGCTTGCCCTGATCCAGCATAATGTCGAGCTTGAGATCGCTGAATTTCTCTTTCAGCTTATCGGCTTCGTCTTTGACCCCGTTCACCACTTCAACGGTGTTGGCATCGTTGGCTTTTACGACTTGAATGCCGATCGACTCCGAGCCGTTCGTGCGCGAGATGGATTCAGCTTTGCCCACCACCTCGATGTCGGCCAGATCGCCGAGCGGTACCGTCGGCAAGCCGAAGTTCGGCGCCGGAGCGCCATCGATCGCGTCGTCCGTGTCCGGAGCCGCGCCCATGTCCGGCGCTTCCGCGGCTTCTCCCGCTCCGGGAACCGCTTGTCCGGCATCGGTTCCGGGTGCGGCTTGTCCGGCTCCCGCTTGTCCGGCTCCGCCTCCTGCGGCCGCGCCGGTCGGCATAACCGGGATTGCGACCTTCTTCAGATCGTCGATCGTCGTGATTCTTCCGTCCACAACGACCGTCTTCTGCGTGTCGTCCAATTGGAACAGGCCAAGCGGTGCTTTCAGAGCCGAGCCCTGGACGATTCCTTTGACCGTATCCTCGGTCAGTCCCAGCTCGGCGAGCTTCGCTTGATTGAATTTCAGCGTGACTTCCTTCACGTATTGGCCGGCGATTTGCACGGAAGCGACTCCCGGCACGCCTTCCAACGCCGGCTGAACTTCTTCCGATACGATTCTCGTCAGCTCTTCGAGATCGCCGTGTCCCGACGCGCTTAAGGAAATGACCGGGAACGAGTTAATCGAAAACTTGGAAATGTTCGGCGTCTGCACGCCCTCGGGCAGCTTGACGTCCGCGGCCGCTTCCCTAAGCTGGGCGATCGCCTGGTCCATGTCCTGTCCGAAGTCGTATTCGATGAAGATCGAAGAGACGTTCTCCATCGAAGTCGACGTCATATTTTTGACGCCCTCCGTATTTTTGAGTCTTTTTTCGAGCGGTTCCGTAATATCTTGTACGACCGTATCCGGGGCTGCGCCCGGAGCCACCGTCGTAACGCTAAGGAACGGAAAGCTCAAGTTGGGCAGACTCTCCTGCTTCATCGTCATTCCGGAATACAAACCCGCGACGACGACAATGATCGTGATCATCCATAACGCGAATTTGTTTTTTAACGAAAATCCGATAACACTCTTCATTTGTCCTCTTCCTCCTCCACTGTCTCTCTGCTGAAATATTATCGAACGATCGTTCAAATGTCAAATGCAATACAAGAATTAAATGTGTAAAATCAATGAAATATCTATCGAACGTTCGGTCAATTCCAATGTGGAAGACTGATAGCAGACTGATGAGCAGACATATGGGCGAAGACGAAGGCCTGTCCCCGCACCTTCAATAGCATCCCCCGCTTCGCGCCATTTCGTGTACGGAACAATCGCATGGTGATGGGGGAGGTTAGCGAACTGCTCTTTTGCGCAACGGTTCTATTGCCGGAGCTTTAACAACAAATGTACTCGAAAACTGCCCAGAATCGACTCTAAGCCCTGGAAAAGCTGCAACACAGGATAATTACTTACGGCGGAGTATAAATCAATATATATCAGACCCCTCGCTTTTCTGAAATTCATGAAGAAAAGAGACGGGAGACTTTTGGAAACAAATTAATCGCCAGTCTCTTCTGTAGAACATCGCGGCTCAGATCGAGGCTTTTCGCGCGGAGATAATCGATTCTGTAGAACATTGGGGCGGCGTTGGGACGGAATTGCGAGGAGTTACTCGATTTTTTAGAACATTGTGGCTCGGATCGAGGCTTTGCGTCCGGAGATAATCAATTCTATAGAACATTGGGGCGGCGTTGGGACGGAATTGCGAGGAGTTACTCGATTCTTTAGAACATTGTGGCTCGGATCGAGGCTTTTCGCCCGGAGATAATCGATTCTGTAGAACATTGGGGCGGCGTTGGGACGGAATTGCGAGGGGGGAGAGCTCCAGCCAAGACGAAAACAAGCCCGCAAAGCGGGCTTATTAGCGAGGTTCTTCCTTGTGCTTGACCGTCTGTTCGGAGACGCTTTGCCGAAATTCGAGCGGCGTGACGCCGACGGTTTCCCGGAACACGCGATTGAAGTGCTTCGTATTGTCGAACCCGGAGCGCTCGCTGATGTCCATCACCTTCAGCTCGGTTGTCGCCAGCAGCTCCTTCGCTTTGTCGATGCGTACGTTTTTCAAATATTGAACGAAGCTGACGCCCGCGAATTCTTTGAACGCCTGGCTGAAATAGGTGTAATTCAGCGAGACGTAATTGGACACCATCGCCATGTTGAGATCTTTGGCGTAGTTGGCGTGAATGTACTCAAGCGCCCGGTCCATGTCCTTGCGATCCACGTGAATCGATCTGAGGTGGCGGATAAAGTCGTTCAGGCCGAGCAGCAAATTTTGCACGCAATGGATGTAGTCCTGAATATGCGCAAAATTGTACAAGCTGCCCGCTTGCTTATACATCTTGATGATGTCCACCGACGCTTCGCCGTACGTGTGGAACACCTGGTCGAAAATCGATTCGTTCAGCAGGCGGCCGACTTCCTCGAAGTACCCGATATCCGCGCGGGCCAGCGCGTCCGCGGCGAACATCTCCTGCAGCAGCGTTTTCATCTCCCGGTCCCTGTCCGTTCCCATCATATTCGCCAGCCGGCCGATCTTCTCCGCGGGGATGGGGTAGCCGCAATCCCGGAGCGCCAGCTGATCGTAGCGGATCAGCGCATCGTTCGATCGGCCGAGCAGCACCCGATACTTGAGCGCATGGCGCGCTTCCTCGTACTTGATTCTGAGCTGAGCCAGCCCTTCTCCCTTGCCGCTGAGCCCGGCAAAGAACGTCCCCAAGCCGCCCGAAGCGGCGGAAAGCTCCCGCACCATCCCGGTCAGCAGCTCCTCCCGGACCGCGAGCACGACGACACGTCCTTCTTTGTCCTCCAGACAGATGTACGGATCGTCTTTGCCGAAGACGCCCAGATATTCGATGACTTTGATTACGTTGCGCTGATGCCCCGACGTATCCAGAATGCCGACGCAGAAGCCGGAGGCGTAATCCTGAAGACCGGCTTCTCCTGCCAATGCCGCGACCTCTTCCGGCTCCAGCTCGGGCGCCGACCAGACGTGCCGCAGCGTATTCAGCCTCATGCCTTCGCGATATTTGTCCGTCTCTTCCAAACGGCCGCGCAGCGCTTCCCGCTCCTCCAGCTCGGCTTCCGCCTTGTCCAGCGCCGCGAACAGATCCTCGCGCACGATCGGCTTCAGCAAATATTCTTTGACCTTGTGCTTGATCGCTTCCTTGGCGTACTGAAAATCGTCGTAACCGCTCAGAATGAGCAGCACCGGAGAATTCCCCAGCTCCGCGAGCTTGCGGATCAGCGCGATCCCGTCCATATTCGGCATGCGGATGTCCGTCAGAAGAATATCCGCCGGCTCCCGGCCATGCTCCTCCAAAGCCTGTCGCCCGTCGGCCGCCAGACGGATCGAATACGCGCCGGGATATTCCCGCTCGATCATCGCCTTAAGCCCGAGCCGGATATTTTTCTCGTCATCCGCGATCAGCAGCTTTCGCATCGGCCGTCAGCCCTCCGTTCATTATCATGCAGGGGATGCGGAGCGTCACCCGGGTGTATTGTCCCGGCTCGCTGTCGACCCGCAGTCCGTACTCCTTGCCGAAATGCATCTGTATCCGGCTGTGCACGTTCGCCAGCCCGATCCCGTTGCCCTTGCTCCCGCCGTCTCGCAAGCTGCCCTCGGGCTCGCCCCGCTCGATGCGCCCGTTCAGCTCCCTGACGCGCTCGGGTTCGATGCCCGCTCCGTCGTCGCGGATCGAGATCAGTACCGCGTCGTCCTCTTTGACCGCGCGAATTTCAATCGTCATTTCCTCGTCCCGCAGCCCGTGCTTGACCGCGTTCTCCACAACGGGCTGCAGCGACATTTTGAGCAGCTCCAGATTCAAATAAGCGTCCGGAATGTCCGTCACCAGCCGAATCCGGTCGTCAAAACGAATGTTCGCGATGCTCACGTAGTTGCCGATATGGTTGAGCTCGTCTCCCAAACGGACGTATTCGCTCGTCCAGCGCATATTGTAGCGCATCATGCCGCCCAACGAAGTCAGCGCGTTCGAAATTTCCCTCTGATCGTTGATTTCGGCCATCATCTTGATGTTTTCCAGCGTGTTGTACAGAAAATGGGAATCGATCTGATTTTTCAGCGTCGCCAGCTCCGCTTCCTTGGCCGCGGCCTGCTTGTTGACCGCGTCGGCGATCAGCTCGTTGATCTTGCGCAGCATTTTGCGGAAATGGTGGGCCAGATCGCCGACCTCCCCGCCGCCTCGGATGTTCAGGTCGATGCCGAAATCCCCTTGCCGCACCTTCTTCATCGTATCGGTGAGCACGTGCAGCTTCTTGAGAATGATCGCGTTCAAGTAATACGTCGCAAGCGCGAGAATGGAGAGCAGAATGACATTGGCCCAAATGATCCGGTTGCGCGCATCGTTAATGCCGTCGTAGACGGGCTTGAGCGCCGCTACCTTCAGCATGTAGGCCTCCAGTTGATCGATATAGGAGTACACGCCAAGATAAGGGACGCCGCCCGCATGGAATTGAAAGCTCCCCTTCTCTTTCCGTTCCGGCGCGAGCGTCGAAAACTGCTTTCTCAACAGGTCGTCGTCCACCCCGTTCAGCTCCAGAAAATGGTTGGCCGGATTGCGGATAATGTCGCCGTTCCGGTCGTACACGACCATCTGGGACTGCTCGTCTTGCAGCGGACTGAACGTATTCGGAAACGAGTTCGTCAGCAGCATGTCGACCTGCAGCAGGCCGACGTGAGTCCCTTCCGGATACTGCAGCTGTCGAAAAAGCGATATTTTCGGATTAAAATCCTCCTCCAAGCCCGGACGATTCTGAATGAGCTCGCGGGTGGAATGGCTGAATATCCATACTTCTTTTTTATCGGAGCTCATGACTTCCTTGTACCACGGATCTTCCCGGACCCGGCTCTCGTGCAGCAGCACCGGCATCATTTCGTTTGTCATCGGGTTGCCGGCAAACAGTTGAATCCTTTCGATGCTCGGATTGTTGTACTGAATCCACACGATATTTTGCAGACTGATCCGGTCCAGATCGATCAGCTCCAGCGTGCTGAGCTGCTCGGGCTGCATGAGATATTGAATGATCTGCCGATCGACCAGAGCCCTCTCCGCCGCCCGTTTGACCGTCTCCATGCTGTTTCTCAGATTGATCTGCTCGATCTCCAGCGCGTATTCGTTGTTCCTCTCCAGCTCCTGGACCGCGTTGCCCGTTTGTCCTCTGAAAATATACATGGAAATCAAAAGGCTCGGAAGCAGCATGATCAGGATGTACGCGATGACGAGTCTCTTCTGCAAGGTGAGCTGTTCCAGCTGGAATCGTATTCTGTCCCGCTTCTGCTTCCAATAGCGCGGCATGATCGTCACATCTCTTTCGCGGCGTCGTGCATTTATTCTATCATGCGCGGTCGCTGCCGCGTCCGGAAAATGTCCGAAAAACCCAGGGTTTCTGGGTTTTTCGGACAGACTACCGGATTTATTTCATGAAGTCCGCTAGCTTCTTCACGTTCTCTTCGTATTTCGTCTGACGGTATTGCATCAGTTCGGCGAAGCCCGTCTTGTCGCGCTTGGCGATAAAATCGTTAAACGTCTGGTCGAATTCCGCGTCCGACTTGGCAAGCAGCAGCTTCGGCAGCACTTTCCCCCACTCGGTGGCGATCTTCTTGGCGTTGATGCCCTCCTTGGAGGTCGCCGGCGGGTTGATCAGATCGTATTCCGAATAGCTCTTCGTCTTGCCCATCGTCCAGTCTTCCAGCTGCTTGGACGGCTCCACGGAAGGCGGCTGCCATTGCAGCTGCATATTCGTGTCCATCAGCATCCAGAACGTATGCGAGGAGCCGTACTGCTTATCGAACGCGGAGCGGTCCGTGTTCATCAGCTCCAGAGCCTCCGGCTTGAATTGGTCTTTGCCGTCGATCGTGTCGTACGAGACGCCCTTCTCGCCGAGGTACATATCCTTCTGGCCTTCCTCGCTGATCAGATAGCTCAGGAACTTGATCGCGCGTTCCTTGTCCTTGACGTTCTTGGAGATGAGCGTAACCGTCCATCCGGAGATCGCCGGACCGGCCAGCGTCGGCGCATCCAGATTCGAGTTCGCCGGTCCGTCGACCGCGATGTAGACGGAGTTCGGATCGTTCGCGAACAGCACGTTCTGCTGGGCGGCGAAGTCCGTGCGCTGATACAGCATCGCGAAGTAACGTCCTTGCGCGATTTTCTCCTCCATCTGCGCGCGTTTGTCGACGAACACGTCCTTGGAGATCAAGCCTTCCTCGTTCGCCTGGCGGAACGTCTTCAACCACCGGACGAACTCCGGATCGGTCAGACGGTCGTACAGCTGGCCGTCCTTCTCTCGCGGAAGCGCAAGGAATTGGGACAAGTACGAGGAATCCTGCCCTACGTCGAAGAACGAATAGTTGCCGTCTTCGCCGAATTCGTGGAAGCCGATCGGAATGAGCGGCTGGCCGTTCACTTGCGGGAACTTCTCCTTGGCCGCTTTCAAGGCGTTGACGAAGCCTTCCGGAGTCCGCATGTCCGGGCTGCCGATCGCTTCATACATATCCTTGCGCACGACGAAAGTCTGGTTGGACGTAAACTTCGTGCCGAAGTTTTTGAAGTCCATTGGAGACGAGGACGCGTTCGGATATACGTACGTTTTGCCGTCCGGCTGCGCGTACCAGCTCAGCTTGGCGCCGTCCGCGACTTTGAAGAAGTACGGATCGTACTGCTCGGCGAGATCGGTCAACGACTCGACGAGGCCGCCTTCGACCATCTTCTTCACGCCTTCCTCCCACCAGCCGAGCGTAATGAAATCGGGCAGCTGGTTGGCCGCGATCATCGCGTTCAGCTTCTCGTTCTCGTTGCCGGCGGGGACGATCAGATTCAGCTCGACGCCGGTTTTCTTCGTAATGTACTGCGAAGTCGGGTCGACGCCCCACTTGTTCGGGAACCAGGCGAAATTCAAATACCAGTCGAATGTAATCGGCGACGTATCGGCCTTCCAGCCCGCCTCGTCCGCGGCCGGCTGTTCCTCGCTGGCGCTTGGGCTTTCGGAGCTGGCCGAGGGCGTCTGGCTTGCGGGAGCGCTCGGGCTGCCGCTTGCTTCCTCCTTGTTGTTACCGCCGGAGCAGGCGACGAGAGCAATCATCAGCGCGGCGACGATGGACAAGCTAAGCCACTTTTTCATTGTCATACCCCTTTGAACGATATTGTTATGAAAATTCCCTTGCGGGAGAGTAAAACCCTTTTTCGGCCCATCGGGTCTGCGCTTTGCTGTATCTTCGGTCGGACGGCACTTTCCTGTCAGCCTTTCAACGATCCGATCATGAGGCCTTTGACGAAATAACGCTGCAGGAACGGATACGCCACGATAATCGGGACGGTCGTAATGATCATCGTCGCCAGCTTGATCGACTGCGAGGTGACGGTTCGGTTAATTGCGCCGCCCGTCGCTCCCACGATCTGATTCGAGCTGGACTGGGCGATAACCCGATATAGGAACGTCTGGATTGGCTGCAGCTGATCGCTGTTTGTATAGAGCACCCCGACGAAGTAGTCGTTCCATTGCCAGACGCCGTGGAACAGAGCGATCGTGGCGACCACCGGCAGCGATACCGGCAGCACGATGCGGACGAAGATGGAGAAATCGTTGGCTCCGTCGATCTTGGCCGCCTCCTCCAGACCTTCCGGGATTTCCCGGAAAAACGTCAGGAAGATGATCAGATCGAAGAAGCTGAACATCGCCGGGTAGATGTACACCCCGAAGGTATCGAGCAGCCCCAGATCCCGCAGCCACAAGTAGTTGGGGATGAGCGGGGCGCTGAAGAACAGCGTGATCGTTCCCATTACCATGTAAAGCTTGCGGAACATCAGCTCCTTGCGGGACAGCGCGTAAGCGACCATCGCGGTGAAGAAGACGTGAATGACCGTTCCGATCAGCGTCTTGGCTACCGTAATGCCCATCGCGGTCATAATGCCGGCGTTGGAAAACACGATTTGATAGTTTTCCAGGCTGAACTTGCGCGGAATCCAGTAGATCAGCCCGCCCGTCATCGCGTCCGTTCCGTCGTTAAACGAATTGACGAGCACGTACCAGATCGGGTACAGCGTCACGAAGCAGATGACCAGCATCGCGATAACGTTGGCGCGGTCGAACAGCATTTCTCCGCGGGTTCTGCGATCTCGAGCAAACATTGTGTCTCACCGCCTTGGCTAGAATAGGGAAGATTGGTTCATTCTCTTCGAGAAGGAATTCGCAAGAAGCAGCAGGAAGAGAGCGATGACGCCTTTAACCAACCCTACCGCGGCAGAATACGAGAACCGCCCTTGCTTGATGCCGATCTCATAGACGTAAATATCGATTACGCTGCTGGCGCTTTCGTTCACCTGGTTTTTCAGCACCAGAATCTGATCGAAGTTCGAGTTCAGAATGCTGCCGACCGACAAAATGAACAGAATCGAGATCGTCCCCTTGATGGAAGGCACGGTCACGTACCGCATTCTCTGGAACCTGCCGGCTCCGTCGATCGTGGCCGCCTCGTACAGCTCCGGGGAGATGCTCGCAATGGCCGCGATATAGATGATGGCCGACCAGCCGAACTCCTTCCAGATGTCGGACGCAATTACGATGCTCCAGAAATATTGCGGCTCGCCCAGATAGAAGATCGGTTCCTTGACGAGTCCGAGGCTCATAAGCAAGTCGTTCACGACGCCCACATCGGACAACCAGGTAATCAAGATGCCGCCGAGAATAACCCAGGACAGAAAATGGGGCAGGTAAGTAATCGTCTGCACGATCCGGTTGAATCTTAACGAACGCAGTTCATTGAGGAACAACGCGAACAGAATGGGAATGGGGAAGCCGATGATCAGTTTGAGCAAGCTGATGCCGAGCGTGTTCCGAATGACCTTGAGCATCAGATCGTCCTCGAAGATTGCCCGGAAGTGCTCCCAGCCCGCCCAGGGCGCGTTCTTGATTTCTCCGATTCCGATGTACTGCTTAAACGCGATCACGATTCCGTACATCGGCGCGTAATGGAACAGCAGCATCCAGGCGACGCCGAGCAGCGCCATCGCCTGCAAATAGCGCTGGCCGTAAAATTTCCGCAGCAGACTCGTCCTTCTTCTGTTGTCTGGCTTTCGCACCGGGACCTGAACCTCTGCGTTCGCTTCCATGACGGCCACATCTCCTCGCAAGCTTGTAAGCACTTTCTTCATCGAGTATAAGCATTTCTCTCCGGGAGCATAAGGCTTCAAATTTCTCCGGAGGTTGCATTTTTTCGGGTATAAAAAAATTATGACCGACCAATTCGCATACATGAACTCGAAAAATCGCTCCCCCCTACTCAACCAACCTTCCTTACGGCTCGGCAGGCCCATTCGGGCAGATGCCCGCTTTTAGCGGTCTGCCAGGCCGTTACGCAGGCCCATTCGGGCAGATGCCCGCTTTTAGCGGTCTGCCAGGCCGTTACGCAAGCCCATTCGGGTAGATGCTTGCTTTTAGCGGTCTGCCAGGCCGTTACCCAGGCCCATTCGGGCAGATGCCTGCTTTTAGCGGTCTGCCAGGCCGTTACGCAGGCCCATTCGGGCAGATGCCCGCTTTTAGCGGTCTGACAGAAGCTGTCGATTAACTGTGGAAAAGGCATGGTCATTGCGACCGTGCTTTTTCTCCCCCTCCCCGCCGCTAACCTTGGTAT